>CALCSG010000143.1 GCA_937894085.1 uncultured Gammaproteobacteria bacterium
TCTGGAAAAATCAAAAATACGATCTTATTTCATCTGACAACCTCTATGTCTCAAATGTTGATAAAGCGGTCATTCCCGAGTGTGTGCTTAATTGACGGGGCTGTGCCCGAAATTGCCATTTCGGTTATGCAATAATTTAACGTGGATCATACCCGGTGGTGTATTGCCTGATAGGGGATGGGTGACCTGAAATGAACCGGACTACTGTTTGATTAAGGCCGGTTGTACGGATTTTAGGGGGTATTGAATGGAATTCTGCCAGAATTATCTGAATCAATTGGCTAATCCGTAGCATCGAATTCATGCTTGTGCTGCATAGGTGGGGAGGTTATTCTTCCTAGACTTCGATTAAAAAACAAAGATCAGACCTCGCAACTTCAGATCAACTTACTTAAAAACTAAATGGAGATATTATGAAAATCTTACTTACATTTATCAGTGTTCTCATTTTGGCAACGGGTTGTGCGAGTAGTCAAAAGACAATAGTTGATCTCTCTAATATCTCAGGAACTGATGAAGCGGTAACCATTTATATTCAGCGCGGAAGTGGGTGGACAGGACCAAAGATCCATTTTGTGGATGTGGGTTATGGAGGAAATCACGGCTACCATGTCATTTGGGGTAATACGCCTCCGCTTCATGCCCTCGAAATTCAATACTTGGGAACATCGAAGCCGTTGATAAAAGATGAGACCAGCGTCTTGTTTGGGGGCAGTGATTACGTCTGCGGTACATTAGTTAACTTAAATGAGAGTATTGTAAAAGCCGGTTGTCCGAGTGAGTACGGGAGCTATCATGTATTCCGACACGAGGAGCCGAATTATTTTGCCAACTTTATTGATCTGCTCTTCGACCCAAAAAAATCATGGGACATGGGTGGAGTAACATTTACCGAATACAAGTATTCGAGTGGTACCTATCTCGGTAAGCTCGGATCCGGAGATTCATTCGTTTACCATCGCCCTGCGGGCTCGCTTAAATTACTTCAAGCTCAATGTATATTCGGTTGCGATCCTGGAGACAAGGCTGAAATTTGGCGTGGATCATGGGGCAAATCAAATGGACCTGACTACATTGAGATAGATCTTGAACCCGGAAAAAGTTACTACATCCAGGCGTTGTCAGAAAAAATGGAATTTTCTGACAGTCCGTTTGAATAACCTGATTACCCATGTGATTCAGCCATGCTTCAGCATTTTACGCTTAAGATTCTGAATGGTGGACGGCCCTAAAATCCTTCCCTGTTTGATCTATAAAGGCTAACCGTGGATGCTCTGCTTGGTTTTGCCTCCCCCTTCTGAAGCACCGAAAACCAGGGCATTTATTTGGCTCATGACACATGGACTTGCGCTGAGGATCATCGAGCAGTGTAAACACCACCCAAAACCCGCAGCTATTTGCCGCATAGTGAAGAAAGCCTGAATTCCACTTAATTTTTATCCATTCAATAATTCGAGTGTTTTTTTGATACCTGAGTCATCAATCAGCAGGCAAACTATTTGTTAAAGCGCTATAAAGTGGATGTCGTTGAGGAAGGTATGACGCCACCATTGATTTGACGGTCTCAGTTGACGTCATACCCCCAAAGAACCATGCAATCGCATGACTCGTTAAGTATCCCTCTTTTCGAGCATAAATCCAGCCCTCATCGACCTTTTTGTCGATGCCTGCGTCCAGCCGCCTTTATTTTTGTAGTCGTTGTCATACCCAGGTCATTATCTGTTCACGTTGTGATCGTGGTCAGCGTTATTGCCCGGGTGAATGCCGTCATGAAGCTCGATCTGAATCGGGTAAACGGGCGACTAAAAAATACCAGTCTACCCGAACAGGTCGCTTCAATAATGCCGCTCGACAACAACGTTTCCGTGAACGCCACTCACAAAAAGTAACGCATCAGGGTTCCACGTCAAACTACCATCGAAATCGAACTGGCGGGACAACATCCAGATATCATAAAAATCTTTAATTCGACTGTTTAGCATCCCTAATTTAACCATCGCTTCAAATTTTTCTGCAATTGCGCTCTCACGACTGTAGCAGAGCAGTTTAGGAGCGGGATATTCCAGCATAGTAGGTAGCTCTGACTTTTTTGCTTTGGGATAAAAAATATCACCAAAACCAATATCAATTTGTACATTGATTCTTGCGGTACCTAAAGCACCTTTAAAGCGCACTCTAACTCCCTGGTAATCAGCATCTTCGGTTATGCGTTGAGATAGTACTGATTCAGCATCAAAAATCAGTCCATCCAGATGTACATCAACCGCTAATATTTTCTTAATTTGTAGTCTAATACTTTCCTGGTTATTGCTAACATTTCCTAGCATATCAATATCCATCGTGGGGCGATGCTCTGGTGCCTCCCAGACTCTGAGCATCAAAGCACCTTTGAGGATAAATTGATTGGCATACTTTGATTTAGATAACCGGTATAAAAAGCGCTCCATAGCATAATATTGTAACAACTCGTTGAATGGTCTAAGGTCACTTCTAGCACGATTAAGTAGCCGCTGCCGAACAGAAGCTGCTATATTTTTTTGATCTTTCATATCATCGCTTCAAGGTAAGGTCTCATCACTTTCTCCACACGGCATACACGGGCGTACTTCAGTAATTTTTCACTATTAAATTGCCCTTTAGACCGGTAAATTTTCAGTGCCTCTAGCACTATGTCCATACCTATTTTATTGCGAAATTTAAAACAGTCAGCCAGAGTTTTCTCTGGATTAAAAACTTTAATGGATACACCTTCTAGCTGATACAGTTCAACACCTGCATCCAATGCATCTTTAGAAAATCGATGTACTTTAAGCGGTGGATAGTCCAGACGTGGAGTTTCCGCTCCTGCTGGTAAAGCTATTGCTACAGCATGGGGGATTTGTGTTGTCATTTCATGGAAAGACAGCGCCGAAATTAGGCATATAACTGACTGAGGAATTCTACTCGCTACAATGACCAGATCTGGGTCTGCAACTTCTTCCTGATCAGTTAACCGGTACACTCCACGAGAAAGAGCTTCGAGAATACCATTATCTCTGAGCTGGTAGAGAGTACGAGGATGAATACCTGCCCGAATCGCCTTTGAAGTCCGAATTATACCTCCACTCTGACGAATAATTTGCCTGGCTTTTTCCAGGGCAGATTCAGACGATTTTTTCTCAGGCATGTTTAGTATTACCAATATTAATATTTATATATAGGTAATACTATCCATCGAAAGATAAAATGCAACTTGTGGGAGTTCACCCGTAAAAATAACAGGTTAATACAGATAATTTCACAGCTAAGCTAGATTCAATCTCAACTAGTAGTGTAATAGTCAGGAGAATCTGTCTTACAATCTATATTTATCAATAGCTTACAGGCGTATTGATATTAAAAACAAGATAGTTTCACAAAAATATTTTAAGCGAAATCAAATATAGAAAGCGCTAAATTATTGATATATATAAAAAAGTGGTGCCGGCACCATGAATCGAACACGGGACCTACTGATTACAAGTCTTAGATAGTCAACACTCTACAACATTTAATTCTTTTAATATCAATATGTTACGTTATTCCTACACTGTATGAAAGTTGTCTAGTGTTGCCATTTGTGGCATCTTGATGGACTAAATTTGGCACTCATTTATATTCTCTACATCTTCCATCTTGAATTACATAACCTGATAAAGTTTTATCAAATCCGACAATTAAATTAGTCAGCTATGTCAACAGGCTGTGTGAAAACTCAAAAATATGTAAATCACTAAAATTTATTGCCACTTTAGGGGTATATAAACAGTTAATTCAGAGCTTATTTTCCACTTCATTCCTGTAAAACGGTTAAATTATGCATGTGTTTACCACAATACCTTTTTCGAAAATAGTTTTCACACAGCCTGTCAACTGACCTGCCGGTGCCTACAGCCTGTCAGGAACGACAGCAACGGGTCGTCTAGAGCCGTTCTTGAACAGTGTCCGGAACGGCAGATCCTGACACCAAAGCAGCTCATCGTATTCGCTGAAATACAATATCTGAGTAAAGAATTGCTAATGGGTTGACCAGGAATCCTGGCTTATCAATACCGTTCGTTGGAGGACAGACAGTGAAGCCACCTGACTGTTTTCAAATCAATGGAATAGTAAATAACAGCCGTTTTGTAGACCCCATAAATGTATTTTAGAGCCTGCAACAATAAATAACAGGGTCTCCGAGAAATTAAACTTAAATTTACGGTTTCGTTGGAATTAATCAGTTTTATTTATATTTTTCTTAATACATGCATCGATACAAATAGACGCATTGGATCATCGGTAAATGACTTAAATATTCCATAATGCTGATAAAATTTTAGGGCATCCTGGTCCAGGACATCCAGTATCAGGCCAAGTGCCGGTAACCCAATATCCGTTAATTCAACAGACTTACGAAGTGATGCAATAAGCGTTTTTTCGCCTAACCGCTGTCCCTGGTAATCTTCACTCGCCGCAAGCCTGGCAAGAAGAACAACCGGAACAGGATAACCAGGCAAACTTTTCTCAACAGGAATATCATCTCGAACTACCGTAGAAGATGACAGTGTAAAATACGCGGCTATTTTTTCTTTTTGCGATTCTCCACTTTTTGTAGTGGGTAAAACCCAGGTTCTACTAATACCCAACTTTCCATGCTTCACAGCAAATCGAGAAAGAAAAGTATCCATATCTGGCTTTCCGCATTTGAATCCTTTTATATCGTGCTTTGAATTATCAACAGATACAAAACCTTGTGATAATTCCAATTAAAACCCCTCAGCATCCAGTCTCTTTGCGGCAGCCATAATGCGATCACTCGGCATCAGTTCAACATTGTTACAGATGGCGACGAAATTATCGAACTGAGTATTAGTTACTTGAATAGACGCCTCTTGCTCAAGAGCTTTAGGTGCATTTTCACGTATCAACCGGATCAAATACTCCGTAAGTGACGCACACCCAAGAGCAGCAGAAGCACGTTCTGCCATGCTTTTAGTTTCACTATCTATGCGCATTTCGATCCGTTCGCGCTGTGATGCATGTGTCATTTTTTTCACCTATTATCTATGTACGTCAATTCGACGTACATAGATAATAGTATTTATTGACGAAACCGTCAATAAATAGTCTTGAGGGACCTGATAAACTATTTAGTTGCTGCATATTCTAGCCATGAAGTGCTAACCAGGAAGCGTCGAATCTGGTGCTCCTAATCTATAGACACTGGCCTTTGATATTGAATACCGGGCCATAAGCACGGAAATTTCTACACCTCGTTCTTTTTCTTGTCTCAATACTTTAATCTGATCTTCAGTTAATATTGCTTTCCTACCAAATCCGAACAGCCGTTGTCCCACTGAGTTTATCTCTGAAGATTTCAGTACAACCGTATTCAGTCAGCTTAGAGACCTGAACATCTAAACTCTGGCCCTGAGTGCTGACTCTTGCGTACCCTACTTTTGCCATGTCGTCTTAAATACTTTAAGAGTTTGAAAGAACTTACTTATAAGACATTATTTAAGACAGTCAATTGTTGCGTCTCGTAAAGTATACTTTTTAAGACTCAGCTGACTCTTCTGGTTATTATCCATTTTGATATCAGCCTATTATTTAAGAATTAAGCGAAAGCTGACTAAAAGCGCTAGTCCTTCCACTTAGAATTTCTTGATTTAAAATAACCGCGTTCTATCAAACCGAGCTTAAACATTTTTCGATAAAAATCTTCGCACCCGAACGGAATAAGGCTGCTCCACCATTCGCAGGATGACGAATTTTAGTATGCGCAATGGCGAGACGTTTCAAGTTTACGCTGGCCGTATTGCCAAGCGCCACTACTGGTAAATCGGGGAACAATTCGAAGAACAGCGACAGGAATTCCAGGCCTGCATTCTTTTCAGCTTTTTTGGGTGGCCGATCAGATAGTGATCCATTCTTACCCTCCGGATGCCAGGGCACCGCATTAAACATGATGATCCGATCTGCGACCTGGTACTTATTGAGCTCTTCCCAGACGATGGTGGCTGAAGGCTCCTTCCAGGGCAACTGTCGCGTGGTAATTCGTTGTCCCTGGGGATGCTCAATTCGGGGAATCAATTTATCGACCAACAAGCTCTCAGCAGTAAACGGTACACCCGTGAACCGGGCACCCCGATAGCCGGAAGCTTCACCGATCATAATACACAACGGATTATCACAGGAAAGATGAGCCTTCAGGTTCTCTCTACGCTGAAGATAATATTGCTTATCCAGCTCCATACGGCAACTCTCTCTGACCAGGGGTTGAACATCTTCGGTGCATGATAGTCCGCTATGGAGGAAATTAATTGATCTATAGTTACTTCAGACATGTTTGAAATTTAGTTTTTGAAAAGAGTGTTTATAAATCACAATTCCTGAATAGAAAGCCCCCAGATAAATTTTAACAGAAAACCTTAATTCAGTTTTTATCAAAGCGTCATTGCAGACGCGAGGGTGAGCCATGCGTACCAGATAAAGGAAGTTCTTGATCCAATTTAATCAGTGTTTTTCCGCTGCCAGAAATAAAACCGGGTATTCCCCGTTTTTTTGATCAGGAAATTAAGTTGCAAAAATGACGGTAACATATTTTCTCTAGAAGTTTTTTTGAGTGGCCCGCCTGGGCTGCCAATTAACATAGCAGATCCCTTACTCATTCAAATACAATTCTGCCATTCCATCCAGCTTCGACTTTATCTCCCTCCAATTTGGCATTACTTGCGTAAGCAAGCGCCAGAATTTATCACTGTGGTTGTGCTCAGCAATATGACAAAGCTCATGCAATATAACGTAATCAATGCATTCTTTAGAGGCTTTTACTAAATGAGGGTTGAGCATGAGAGAGCCTTTTTTAGAGCAGCTTCCCCATTGTTTTTTCATCGCCATGATACGAAATGATGGAATGCCTTTAACCCATGTGGTTTTAGGCAGCATATGATGTAATCGTTCGTGAAATATCACCTTAGCCCGGTTTAAGTACCATTGGTTAACCAGGGCTTTCACATGTCCTGCTCGGTCATCAGTGTTAGTTATTAGGTTGACGGTTAATTTACCTCTGCTTAGCTTCACGGTAGAGACTTGTTCAGAATCAGTTTGCACTTTAAGCATATAGCGTCGCCCAAGATAAAATTGAGCCTCACCACTTACATATTCTCTAGGAAGAACGTAGTTATGTTGTGCAGCAAACTCAGCAATATTCTTCCAAACCCATCGGGCACGTTTCATCATTGCAGCTTGTATTACTTCGCTTGTGGCGTCATGTGGTACTGTGGCAACCACGCGCTGATCAGGGTGAACTTTAATGATAACTTTACGAGATTTTGCCTTATTAATCTGGTTGGCATCATTTGCTATTCGGCGGATCACATCGTAGTGGATAATGTCATCGCCATAACTAAGTACACCACGCTCTTGAGTGGTTTCTCCGATGTCAGCCGCTATTGCTTTAGAAACGCTGTTACTCATGAACGAGAAAGTCCCAACCGGACTATTTGTAAAACTTCCTGAATATATCGCTCTGCATTCTCAATACCCAGGTCAGTGAATAACATAGGCAACAGCTTCATGCTAATGGCATTTTCTATTTCAGCTGGGTTAATAGAGTATTCAGCCACAGCAGTATTAACTACTTCATCGATTTCAAACGCAAATCGAGTAAGCTTGTCATTATTCAGTTCGGCAGTGTTCAGTAGCTCTGCGTCAAAAAGATGTTTAAATAAACCAAAATAAGCATGGGCGTGTTTATTAAGTTTGCCAGCAGAATCTTTAAAAACGTCAGGTATTCCGTCTACCTTGCGTTCTTTCACTTCTTGCTCAAAATCTGCAAACAAAATGTATTGTTTTACTGGAGCGTCAAACATAGCTTTAGTATCAGCTATAGCTTTCTTTAACAGTTTGGAGAAATATTCCTGCGCATAAGGATCATCCGCCAGGTCTTGCTCAATCATTTTGGTAATACGGCCAGTGATCTTATCCGTCTGGTTGCGGGCTTCATTTTCGGTTAAATCTTGAGGCTTAACATCTTTACCTAAATTACCTACCAGATAAGCGCCCTCAGGCTCTTTAACTTCTATTCCAGCAATGTGTTTATCCAACAAATGTCTTACGTCTTCGGCGTACTCATCATAATCAATAGTTTCATTAGCATCTTCACGCACCTGTTTGCGTAAATCGAGAAACATTTTTAGCGTTTGTTTGTAATGCAGTCTTTTATCTTCAAAGCTTTTGTCGTCAAAATAGGTAGCTGATTGCAATGCGACCTTCATACAGTTAGAGAAGGCAGTCAGTGCAGAATAAAATTCATCTCGTTTTTTAAGATTGGTATCAATTAACTGTCCTTCGACATCGTTAACCTTTGGCGTCAGTTCCTGGCGAAGTGCGGCTGGATCTTGCTTGTTTTTAACATTTTGGAATATGGCCCAGAGCGTGTCGTATAACCCAGGAAGTTTTTTATATTCTGTATCCATACGGTTATACAAACCTTTCAGGTCATCAATATCAAAGCCAGCCTGGGTTCGTTCTGCTAAATCCTGATACTTTTCAATGGTGGTATCGAGTTCTTTTAAAATACCCCGATAATCAATCAAATAACCAAACTGCTTTTTGCTATGCAATCGATTCACCCTAGCAATGGCTTGTATGAGATTATGTTCTTTAAGGGGTTTGTCGATATATAAGACGGTGTTTTTTGGCTCATCAAAGCCTGTTAGCAGTTTATCTACCACGATCAATATATCTGGGCCATCATCATGGCTGAAATCTTCAATGATCGCTTTGGTATAGGCTTTCTCATCCATATTGCCGATATTGCTTTTCCACCAGTTCTGTACGATATCTTTGCTCTGCTGGTCTACTGCTTCGTGCCCCTCGCGTGTATCAGGAGCTGACATGGCCACCACCGATGTCACTTTACCTATCTTATCAAGCACATTTTTATAACGAATTGCAGAAGCTCTAGAATCGCAGGCCAACTGACCTTTTAAACCTAGTTGCTTAAAGTTTTGAAAATGATCAGAAATATCATGGGCGATGAGTTCAATCCTGCCTTCCGTTTGGTAGATCTGCCCTTTTTGAGAAAACTTACGTTTTAAATCTGTTTTTTGTTGTTCAGTCAGCTTCTCTGTAATGCGGTCAAACCAGGCATCAATGGCTTTATCATTTACATTTAAATCAGGAATACGTTCTTCATACAGTAAGGGGGTAACGGTTTTATCTTCTACCGCCTGTTGCATCGTGTACGAGTGAATAATCTTGCCGAATTTATTCTCGGTTTTATCGTCTTTTAATAACGGTGTACCGGTAAAGGCAATAAACGCCGCTTTAGGCAAGGTTTGCAACATACGAATATTATTTTCGCCGTTTTGGCTGCGGTGACCTTCATCCACTAGCACCAAAATATTCGGGCTATCGTTGTAACATTCCTTATATTTAATCGCAGAACCAAACTTGTTGATGATTGAGAAAATGACCCTTTCGTTTCCTTTGCCTATTTGTTCAGCCAGACGACGACCCGAAGTGGCCATGGCATCTTTTTTATCTCTATCCGTTAACACACCACCTGTGGCAAAAGTACGGCTTAATTGATCTTCAAGATCCACACGATCAGTCACAATAATTACGCGGCATTGCGCAAGTTCTTCTAACCAAATGAGCGCTTTAGATAAAAACACCATCGTGAATGACTTACCGCTACCAGTAGTATGCCAGATGACCCCGCCGTTACGGGCACCCTGGCGTGCCCCAGTTTCGTCAAAGCTGGTAATGCGCTCAACCAGAGCTTTAATACCGAATACTTGCTGGTAACGGGCCACGATCTTACCTACTTTTTTATCAAACAAGGTATATAGGCGAGTCATGTCTAAAAGACGATCTGGTCGTAACAAACTTACCAATAGTCGATCCTGGTCGGTCACAGTTAAATCACCTTCTGCAATTAACGAACAATATTCATCCCTGGCCACATCAGGACGATGGCCGAACAGGCTGCTAAGCTGGTTATGATCAAGCACCATATTTTTTAGTCGAATAAACTCGGCTTCAATAATCTCTTCTTCCTTCCATTTGGCCCAAAACTTATCTGGAGTAGCGCAAGTACCGTATAAACCGTCATGGCCATTAACCGATAACAATAACTGGCTGTAGGCAAACAGATGAGGGATTTCAGTTTGACCCTGGTTACGAATTTGTTGCGATACGGCTTCACTGAGTGTTGACTTTCCTTCTTTGGATGAATCAGGACGCTTGGCTTCTATTACTACCCAGGGCAAACCATTCACAAAACAAACTATATCCGGAATACGATGCCCCGTGCCTTCACTATTTTGGATGACCATTTCTTCAGTAAAGTGGAATTGGTTATTCGAAATGGTAAGCCAATCAATAAGCTGAATGGTGGGTGACGCTTTTTTCCCATCAATAAACTCAGTCACACTCACACCATACATCATGGCGTTATAGAGATTCTCGTTAGCACCTTTTAATCCTTCATTCATAGCAGGGTTAAGCTCATGCATGATTTTATCTATGGCAGCTTCTGAAAGTGCATGCTGCTTACCCGCAAACGGAAAGGTTTGTTGGCCTAAAAACTTGCGCATAATAGGTAGCAGCATTACCTGACTAGTCGACTTATTCCCTAAATTTAGATTGCCACGAAGTTGTTCGCATTCGCCTGGAGGTATAAAGCAGTAGCCTAGATTAGATAGAAGTGTTAAAGCGGGGATTTTAGCGCTAAATTCTTCCTTGAAATTGGCGATAGACTTTGTCATTTGATATTCCATAAATTAATTAGCGCTAAGGCTTAAAGCTTTAATAGCTCCAATTACAATTCTCGACTTATCACCTTGACGTGGAGGAGAGCCGCCGCGATTGAAATAATCACGGATTAAATTTGTCCATAAGGCTTCATGATGACCTTCCTCTGGTGTAAATAAACCAGAGTTCAAAAAACACTCTTGCCCCAACATGGTTAGGACAACTTGATGATGGTCAGCGTTTAAATCATTTTCAACAATTGGTACGATACTGTTTTCACCTAAGAAAGCTGCTAATTGTGCTGCATCAGCTCTACCCTTTACTATGGAATCACCCAGCTCTTCTTTAAAGCAAAACAACATCACTCCCATTAACCTTAATAGTTTGTAGCCAAAAATGACGTTTTCTGCGAAAGACTTTCCTCCTGTGAGTGTATGATATATTTCCAGATGTCGTATTAGCGTTTCGATTTCTCGTAATGATAAGTTTTGAGTTCTGATAACATGACTAACGAATAAAAAAGCAGAATCTTGATCTAGCTTCGTAGATGAAAGCACAGGACTTTGACTAATTAAGTTTTGATAATGTATAACCGATACTTCGTAATGTTGATGACCATTTATAATATACTGGTCAGGCAAGGCAAAAGTAAACTTTAAGAATTTATCCAGGTAACGTTGTGCATCAACAGTATGTCCGTAACTATGATTAATAGACGCTTTCAACTGTTGTGTATTAGTTATTAAAACAAACTGCACTCCTTCAACATCAAAAGTGTGTTTTATAATTTCCAACATGTTAACAGCAAAGTTTGGGCGGCAACGATCAAGCTCATCGATGAATAGTATAATTGGCATTTGTGCGGCAATTTCCTGTAACGCTGATTGCAGAGATTTTAAACTTTCACTAGCCTTCACATGATCTTTCAGCATTGACTCAACGGATGCATCAATGGCTTTGTCTGCGGCTTTCTGTATTTCTTTGTCGAAGTCATTTGCAACATCAGCTGCATCTTGCCTCAGTAGGTGGCCCACTCCAGCCTTAGCCAGAGCTTTAAGGCCATACCTAATAGTGGGCAGTGCTTTTTGCATAAAACCATCACGTTCATCACCTTCGGGTAATATTTTTATAACTTCCGCTAAAACTGTCAGCAATGGTTCATCGGCATGGTCTGCCTGGAAGGCATCTACATAAATTAAATGATGACTCTCTGCTGGTTTCATCGGGTTTATGAGCTTGTGACAAAACTCTGTTTTACCGGTGCCCCAACCACCATCAATGACCAATGGTGAAACGTCAATTTCTGAAGAAAGTAGGGTAATTGCTTTTTCGGCGATCACTTTTCGGCTAAATTCGTCACGCTCATCAAAAGTGAGGTTTGAAATATCAATAGCCATTATGCAGCCTCGCTTTCATCGACTTTCACGCGACGCTTGCCTGTTAGCAACTGCTGCATTAAGGCTTTTTTCTCTTGTTTTAAATCGGCGAGTTGTTGTTCGAGTAGTTCTATTTCTTTATAGGCACAGGTGAGTACAGAGGAAATTTTATGCTGTTCTTTGATCGATGGTAACTTAATTTTCATAGAGCCAAGGTTTGTACGAGATACACGGCTACGAGTAGATCCTCCACACAGTGAGGAGACAGTATAAAGAGTATGATCTAGACTGAAAATGAATGACAAAAAATGGGATGTTGTTCTGGTTGAATCAACTTTCATAATTGTTACGTCAACCGAAGTCAGCATTTTCTTTTCGTTAATTTCTGGAACGACACAAGCCCTTCCTGCTGGCTCAGCAAGACGACATATAAGTAAGTCGCCAACCTGAACTTCAGTACATTTTAAGTCTATAAAGCTTTGTTCTGAAATATACTTTTTGTTTTTGTCTTTAAATACCCCAACCCCAATGTTTCCCGTTTGAATTAACCTGCACCCGCTATCGGAAATGTATGGAGACTCAACCCAGTCTCCATCAGTGAAGCTTTTCTTGCTTAAAGGGCTAGCAAGCGATGATAACTTCACCTCTTCCCACTCGCCTTTAAACCCAGAAAAGCGTTTTTTTCCTGTGAGTAGTTGTTGCATTAGGGCTTTTTTCTGCTGCTTACTGTTGTCGATCAGGGCTTCGGTGGTTCTAATTTCTTTATCCCATGTAGATAGGATTTTGGTGATTTTGTGTTGCTCCATAATAGGAGGCAGAACTAATTCGAGTTTTTCAAATTCCTTCTGGCCAAGGGTTTTATTTCGCCCAGCTCCTCCAGGTGAAGCCAAGCCTAATAAATATTTTCCTTTTGGTGTTTTGAAAAAATACAATAAAAAGTCAATATTGCACAAATTATTTTTAGGCAAAAATTGAGGGAAACGATGAGATGCAATGAATCCTATTTCATTATTGCTTGTTTTGGCTACAGCCTGTTCCCAAGCGAACACTATGTTTACAATAAAAGCATTCTTAACTATTTCAAAAACTCGCTTATTTCCAATTTTTACAGCGTCTGTTAATTCTTTATGAAAAATTCCTTTGCCATGTGATCTAATGCCAATCTCACGATAAGTCTCACCCTCATTTAGTATTACAGGTATGGATACACGCTCCAGAAAATCAGCTACTTTTAAAAGACTCCAACCTCTAGGAATCATAACCTAACTCCTCAATATAACCTGCCATTTCTATCTCCAGGTCTTTGAGCTGCGCTTGCAGCTTTTCACGTTCAGCACGTACTGCCATTAAGTCAATTTCTTGCTCCTCTTCAAAGGTGTTTACATAACGTGGAATATTGAGGTTAAAGTCATTCTCAAATATCTCTTTAAATGTTGCCAGATAAGAATATTTATCGATGTTTTTTCGGTTTTTGTAAGTTTCAATTATTTTTTGAATGTTATCGATTGTTAGTTCATTTTGGTTTGTGCCTTTCCTAAATTCACGGCTAGCATCTATAAAGAGCACATTATCATCTGTCTTTTGTTTTCTGAAGATTAAGATCGTAGCAGGAATATTCGTTCCAAAGAAAAGGTTGGCTGGTAAGCCAATCACCGTATCTAACAAATTTTCTTCGACTAATTGCTGACGTATTTTACGCTCGGTCGACGCCCGGAATAACACCCCATGCGGCACCACAACTCCCATGCGGCCACTTTCTGGCTTCAGTGTTTCAATCATGTGCGAGATAAAGGCAT
>CALCSG010000144.1 GCA_937894085.1 uncultured Gammaproteobacteria bacterium
AGTCATGAACAGCTTTTGATTGAGTTAATTCAATTGGAATATTTGTCAGGCAGTCTTCATCGGCAGTTATCTGCACAACCGTACTTTCGGGATAAGCCATCAATATTGAAAAACGTGTATTTACTTTACCTCTTGTATTAGAGGCAAGTAAATACGGATAGGCTTCAGGTTTAAACTGATGTAATGCCAGTAAATCAGGAGTGACGGATATATTTTTTCTATGTACCACCGATCAATGGCAAGTATTATCCGGACAACTAGATATTTTTGAACAACAATGTTCCATTGGTTCCACCAAATCCAAAATTATTGGACAAGGTGACATTCAATTTTGAATCTCTGGCTATATTGGCACAGAAATCCAGGTCACATTCAGGATCCTGATTATCCAGATTAATAGTGGGTGGAATCACCTGATCGCGCAAGGCCAGAATTGAAAATATTGCTTCTATGCCACCAGCAGCTCCCAATAAATGACCGGTCATCGATTTAGTAGAACTCACAACAAGTTTTTTAGCATGATCGCCCATCGCAAGCTTAACTGCCATTGCTTCGGCTTTATCACCTGCAGGAGTAGATGTGCCATGTGCATTTATATAACCGACATCTTCTTTATTAAGTCTGGCATCGTTAAGTGCATTATGCATACAACGTGCAGGACCTTCCCCTCCTGGTGAAGGAGAAGTCATATGGTGAGCGTCTCCACTCATGCCATAGCCGGCAAGTTCACAATATATTTTTGCACCACGTTTTTTGGCAAATTCATATTCTTCCAGAACAACAACACCAGCTCCATCTCCTAATACAAAACCATCACGATCAATATCCCAGGGGCGACTTGCGGCTTCTGGATCATCATTACGGGTAGACAAGGCTCTGGCTGCAGCAAATCCACCGACACCTAATGGGCAGGTAGACATTTCTGAACCACCGGCGATCATTACATCTGCATCACCATAGGAAATCATACGAGCAGCTTCGCCGATATTATGTGTGCCTGTGGTACAGGCGCTCACTATAGAGATATTAGGGCCTTTCAGGCCTTTCATGATAGAAAGATTACCAGAAACCATATTAATAATGGCACTTGGTACAAAAAATGGGGAAATTTTACGGGCACCACCGGACACAAATTGATCACGGTTTCTTTCTATACCGGGTAATCCACCGATACCAGATCCGATAGCTACACCAATACGCTCGGCATTTTCTTCAGTAACTTCCAGACCTGAATCTTCGAGGGCCTGAAGACCTGCTGCTATACCAAAATGGATAAATGGATCCATTTTTTTAAGGTCTTTCTTTAGAATATATTGAGTCGCATCAAAATTTTTAACGGAGCCACTAATTTTAACCGGAAAATCGGTCGTATCAAATGCCGTTATTGGCGCTATACCACTTTTACCCGCTAGAATATTTTTCCAGGATTCTTCTACAGTATTACCAACCGGAGTTAGCATTCCTAAACCAGTAACTACAATGCGACGCTTGGACAATTGATTAACCTCTAAATGGATCAGTATTTATATTCCACTCATTAAAATGCCGCTTAACAGGTTAAGCGGCATTTTGGAGTTCTCAGGTCTAATTACAAATTGTTATTGATGTAATCGATAGCCAGTTGAACGGTCGTAATTTTTTCAGCTTCTTCATCAGGAATTTCAGTTTCAAATTCTTCTTCAAGAGCCATAACCAGTTCAACAGTATCGAGTGAGTCTGCACCCAGGTCATCTACAAAAGAAGCAGCATTTGTAACATCTTCATCTTTTGCACCCAGTTGCTCAGCAACAATCTTTTTTACACGTTCTTCAACAGAGCTCATTGTTAGAGTTTCTCCTAATAAGTAATTCATTCAGCATGTTTGAGACGCGCTATTGTATTGAAAAGTTTCAAGACATGCCACCATTATTAACTTCTTCTATTAATTCTTTTAAATCAATTTGTTGCAACATTAATCTAATGTATAACATTAGATT
>CALCSG010000145.1 GCA_937894085.1 uncultured Gammaproteobacteria bacterium
ATCGAGGCCGGTGTTGTGCCCCAGTCTTCGTGTAATTTTAAACCAATGGCTCCTGCAGCAACCTGCTCTTCCAGCGCTTTCGGTAAACTGGCATTGCCTTTACCCAGGAAACCCAGGTTCATCGGTAATGAATCTGCAGCTTCCAGCATACGATGAATATTCCATGGCCCCGGCGTACAGGTAGTTGCATTAGTACCGGTTGCAGGGCCGGTACCACCACCTAACATGGTGGTTACTCCGGACATCAGCGCTTCATCAACCTGCTGCGGACAGATGAAATGTATATGAGAATCTATGCCTCCTGCGGTCAGAATCTGACCTTCCCCGGCAATCGCTTCAGTACCTGGGCCGATGACAATATTCACTCCGGCCTGTGTATCCGGGTTGCCAGCCTTGCCTATCCCACTAATACGACCGTCTTTAATACCAATATCCGCCTTCACCACACCCCAGTGATCTACGATTAATGCATTGGTAATAACTACGTCTACCACATCTTTTGATTCGCGCTGGCTTTGCCCCATGCCATCACGGATAACTTTACCACCACCGAACTTTACTTCATCACCGTATATAGTTTTATCATCTTCTACCTGAATCCACAATTCGGTATCACCCAGGCGAACCCGGTCTCCGGTGGTGGGTCCATACATTTCGGCATAGGCCTTTCTTGAAATCATCACCATAGCTATTCCACCTTACCCATAACTTTAGCATTAAACCCGTAAATTAACTGATCACCGGCATACTTAACCAGAGTGACAAAACGACTCTGTCCCGGTTCAAAACGTACCGCAGTACCTGCCGCAATATCCAGCCGGAAACCCTTCGTTTTATCTCGATCAAACTGCAGCGCAGCATTGGTTTCATAAAAGTGATAATGTGAACCGACCTGAATGGGCCGATCTCCAGTATTGGAGACTTCTATTTCAATCGACTCACGCCCGGCATTTAACTCAATATCACCTTCTACGGTAATCACTTCACCTGCCAGCAGAGACGGCTCCCTGTCGGTTATTATCGGCTCATGTACCGTTACCAGCTTGGTGCCATCGGAAAATGTAGCTTCCACCTGAACATCATGGATCATCTCAGCGACTCCATCCATCACGTCATCGCCAGTCAACAGGGTTCGACCATAATCCATTAAATCAGCTACTGTTCTGCCTTCACGAGCGCCTTCCATAATTTCAGCACTGATAAAGGCTACTGCTTCTGGATAATTCAGCCTCAAGCCTTTATTTTTCCGTCGTTCGGCTAGCAGAGCAGCGGTAAAAATCAGCAGCTTATCTTTTTCTCTGGGTGATAGTTCCATAACAAAACCTTCTTATTTTCAGTATTAAGTAGCCCATATACGCGGGCGACACATTTCTTTTTGTAGTATGACCAGACGCAGCAGTTCCAGTAATTTAATAAAATAATCATTAACACTGGCAGTACTGTTTCCCATAAAACGGACGACCAGAATATTTTCTAACGGTTGTGTAAGCCCACTGATGCCATCAAGTACAGGAATTTCTCGCAATGTTGTAATTAATTCCCGGTTTAAACGATCACTGTAAACCAGTAAAGTACCCATAACGGGATGATTGCGCAAACCACTTGCGCGTTTAATTTCCGCAGCATCTATGCGTTGCTTTTCGACCAGTAAAAGCCTGTCGTCCTGTCGCAACTCTAACTCGATAATCACCTGTCCAGTTGAGTAAAACTCATTATTAACCGGTCGACCAAAACAATGTTTTTCCCAAATTATGGCATGACTACCCTGCTCAACATGCAATGTGGTTTTAGCATTAACCAGGGAGCCCGGGAAATATATATTTTCCTGCGGCAGATATTCTAACCCGGCATCTGGTTGAACATTTAACTGTTGTTTAACTTGTGCAGTTAAACCGGCACTTTGATAAAACTTGGTGGCACCGGGTGTGGTCAATAAAGCACTGGCCCGTGATTCAAGGTTGACCTTTAATTCCAGCCTGTCACCACCGACAACACCCCCGGGAGGGTGCAATACATAGACGTGACAGGTTTCCTGTTCCGGGTAAAACGGTCTTTGCACGGATAATGGTCCGTATCGCTTAACAGGAACCAGTCGGGTTTTTTGCTCGCCCCGAACTAGTTTTAATTCAAGATAAGCTTCCCAGTTTTGTGCGCCAGGCGCTATTAAATTCATTTACACCGTCAGGTATTTACTAATCAACTCATCACTTAATTCATCTATCTGCCCGGCAGCCACTTTACGCCCCCGATCCAGTATACAAAAATTGTCGGCTATGCGACGTACAATAGGTAACTTCTGTTCCACAAGCAAGACTGTCAGTCCAATTTCATGACTTAACTGCTTAATGATATCGCCAATTTCCTGCACGATATTAGGCTGAATTCCTTCAGTCGGCTCATCCAGAATCAATAATGACGGGTCAACTACCAAAGCTCTGCCAATCGCCAGCTGTTGTTGCTGACCACCCGACAAATCTCCGCCACGTCGATGCAACATATCCTTAAGCACAGGGAAAAGTTCATAGATAAACTCGGGGATTACCTTCGATTTGTCCGCTCTGGCCCCCAACCCTATCTGTAGATTTTCTTTTACCGTGAGCAGAGGAAAAATCTGCCTTCCCTGGGGCACATAGCCTATGCCTAATGATGCACGCTTTTCTGCATTCACTTTTACAATATCATTGCCCTTAAAATATATAGAACCGGAACGTACTGACTGTAAACCCATGATGCAATTTAGCAGCGTGGTTTTGCCAACACCGTTACGCCCCATCAGGCAATTGCATTTGGCTTCTTCCGGTTCCAGGTTTATATCCCACAGCGTATGACTTTCTCCATAAAACTGATTTAATTGTTGTATTTTCAACATCTCTCCTACTCTCCCAGGTAAACAGATACAACTTCAGGATTCGCCTGTACCTGATCCATCGTGCCTTCGGCCAGCACACTGCCCTGATGCAACACCGTCACCTCGCTGGCAATAGAACGTACAAAATCCATATCATGCTCAACCACCACAACCGAGTGATTACCGGCTAACTCATTTAACAGTTCAGCAGTTTTATCCATTTCCTGATGAGTCATGCCGGAAACCGGTTCATCAACCAGCAGTAAGCGGGGTTCCTGCATCACCAGCATGGCGATTTCCAGCCACTGTTTCTGTCCGTGCGATAACATTGCTGCTGGTGAAAACTTTAAATCGATCA
>CALCSG010000146.1 GCA_937894085.1 uncultured Gammaproteobacteria bacterium
CTAAAGTTTACGCTGCTCATGCTTTTTCGCCTACATGGAGGTTGGCGAGGGGCGCGAGCAGGACGCAGAAGCTGTTTGAGAGGAAGACGATCCCCAGATACTGTTAATGCTCAACAAAATCTATGATCCAGCGCGCGAAAAGCATATTGTCAGGTGTTTTTGTTAACGAGCTTAATCCTGCTTCAATACGTTCCGCAGGAATTATAGCCCGCCGTTTATTCATCAGAGCCCTGGAGTAATCTGTGTTCCATTCGGGATGACCCTGTATACTTAAAAAGTGATCGTTCCACTGCACCACAAAATGAGGGCAGAAATCACTCTCTGCAATGACTACGGCTTCTTCAGGAATTGAAATAACCTGATCCCTGTGGCTGACGATAATATTCAACTCTGTTGCCTTTTTACTCATCCAGTCTGGCATAGCAACAATACGGTTAACTGCAATACCAACACCCCATCCCTTGTCAGATCTCTGTACCTGCTGATGTTGTGCCATCGCGATGATTTGATGCCCAAAACAAATACCGATGAGCTTCTTTTTGTGTTCATCAAGCAGCCGGGTAAAGTCTATCAACTGCTTAATCCACGGTTCATCTTCATAAACACCGGCTCGACTGCCGGTGGTTATGTAAAAATCATAAGCATCTATATCTTCAGGATAATGGGATAGCTGGCAATTGAAAATTTCAATATCGAAATGATGACCAACCGAGACAAACATGTCCTGGATCATATTAGTATATGAAACATGTTCTACCTGAAGTTCTTCCAGCACTTCATCACATTTTAAGATAGCTATTTTCATTGCAATAATTTTTAAAGTTTACCATTAACAGCGTCGAGGAATATTTGCTGATACTGTTCAGCGTTAAAACTGATCGGGTTACCACCGGCAGAGGGATCTTCAACAGCCATTCTGCCAATAGTCTCAGCCTGCTCATCATTTATATTAATGTCAGCCAGGGTATGCGGAATTCCGAGTTGTTTTCTCATATCAATAACCCAGTTCTGGAAACCATCAAAACCGGTTTCACTCAGGCCCATATAGCGGGTTAAACGATCCAGACGCTGTTCAATAGCAGATCGATTGGCCAGTAAAACATAAGGCATCAGGATTGCATTTAATGTGCCATGATGCGCATCGTATAAAGCTCCCAGCGGATGGGCGAGGGCATGCATAGCCCCCAGGCCTTTCTGGAATGCTGTAGCGCCCATACTGGAACATACCAGCATCTGAGTTCTGGCTTCGATGTCGGTGCCATCGGCGACCGCACGCGGTAAAAATTCCTGTACCAGGCGAATACCTTCCACCGCGATACCTTCAGCCATCGGGTGATAAAATGGAGAGCACAGGGCTTCCAGGTTATGTGATAGTGCATCCATACCAGTGGCAGCGGTAATCATTGCTGGTAATCCAACCGTCAGTTCTGGATCAAGGATGACCTGTGCCGGTAGCATGTTGGGGTGAAAAATAATTTTCTTAAGATGATTTGCGGCATCGGTAATAACTGACGCTCTGCCCACTTCTGAACCGGTTCCTGCAGTCGTCGGTACAGCAACTACCGGTGCCATACCTTCAACATTAACATGAGTCCAGTTATCACCCACATCTTCGAACTCCCAGATGGATTTAGACTGGCCGACCATCAGTGCAACTGCTTTAGCCGCATCCAGTGCTGATCCGCCACCAAAGGCAATTACACCATCATGCTTATTTGTTTTGTAATAATCGACACCGTCCTCGACATTTTTACCGGTAGGGTTGGCTTTAATCGCTGAAAATAAACCACAGCGTAAGCCGGATGCATTAACGTTATCGACTGCTTTTTGCAGCATGGGCAAAGCCGCAAGACCCGGATCGGTAATCAATAATGGTGCCTGCATACCGAGTGCTTTACAGAGGGCAGGCAGTTCATTAATACGTCCGGCACCGACCTTAACGTTTGTCGGGTAATTCCAGTTTGCTGAATAATTCATGTTCTGAGATCTCAAATAGCTGTTTTAATATGAAAAGATTTTGGACGGGTGAGTGACTCAAAACCCAGTACGGACAAGGTACAACCATGTCCGGAATTTTTAACACCGGTCCAGGCCAGATCAGGATCGAGGTAATCACATCGATTAATAAAAAAGGTGCCAGTATCCAGCTGTTGTCCTAATGCAATGCCTTCGTCTATATTGCTGGTAAAAATTGCAGCGGTCAGACCGAACTCACTATCGTTCATCAGAGCGATCGCTTCTTCATCAGAAGACACCTTTTGAATGCCGACTATGGGGCCGAAGCTTTCTTCTGTCATCACTCGCATGCTGTGATTTACTTCGGTCAAAATCTGTGGAGCTAGATACGGGCTTCCTGACTGGTCCAGCGATGATTCATTGGCAGTAATGAGTGGAACAGCGCCCTGTTTAATGGCTTCCTGAGTTTGAGCCCTTACAAAATCAGCGGCACTGGCGCGAACTAAAGGTCCGAGAGTTGTTTCAGGATCATCTGACCGACCGAGTTTAAGTTTGTTAACCCATTCTACGGCCTGTTTTATATAGTCATCGTAAACCGCTTCGTGTACATAAATTCGTTCGATACCGCAACAGGATTGTCCCGAATTGAAAAAAGCGCCATCCATCGTGGTGTCTACGCTACTAACCATGTCCGCATCGGCTCGAACATAAGCAGGGTCTTTGCCACCCAGTTCAAGGCCAATACCAATAAATCTACCAACCACGGCGTTTTCAACCATTTTTCCACCAGGAACTGAGCCGGTAAAGGCGACGTAGTTTATGTGTTCATCTTTGATAACTGTCTCTGTGTCCTGGTGGGTAAGATGTAAATATTCGAATACACCATCCGGTAGACCGCCGGCTTTAAAGGCTTCAACCAGGCGCTCAGCGCATAATGGAGTTTGTGCCGAGTGTTTTAAAATTACCGAGTTACCAGCCAGAATAGCCGGTAATACGGCGTTAATGGCAGTCAGGTAGGGATAATTCCACGGTGCAATCACCAAAACAACTCCAACCGGTTCGCGTTGAATCCAACGCTTAAAACCGGGTTTGTCAGCTATTTTAATGGTGGCTAAGCCTGTGTCGGCAAGATCGATCATTTTTCGTGCACGTTCTTCTGTACCGTTAACTTCACCGGCCGCAGAACGGATAGGGCGACCCATTTGCCAGGTTATTTCCTCTGCTATTTCATCTTTTTTAGCAACAAAAGCATCAATAGCTTTTGTACAGATAGCCTTGCGTTCGGCTAACGGTATTTTCTTCCAGGCTTTGTGTGCCGTTGTGGCTTTTTCCAGGGTAGATTGAATATCGACCGAACTGGCAAAAGGTCTTTCGACATAAACAGAACCGTCAATCGGGCTGATAGTCTTTAATGCAGTACTCATTTGTTCGTCTCAATGTTGAAAAATAAAATTTAAAATTTACCACGAAGCACACGAAGGGTTAAAATCAAATGCTTCTGATTGGATATCATAAATCCTTAAATAAGATATAGATATTAATACAGGCTATAAAACCTCTTATATCTTCTTCGTGCCCTTCGTGGTGAATTACCACTAAATAATCTCGAAATAGCGCTCCAGCTCCCAGTCAGTTATATGTTTTCTGAATTCACGTTCTTCCCATTCTCTGGTCGCTGCAAAATGTTGTACAAAAGTGTCTCCAAATAAATAATGAGCAGCAACAGACTTTTTATAAGCCTGCGCGGCTTCCCATAAAGTGGTTGGTAAGGCCAGGTGTTCAGGGTGTTTCTGATTATAGGCATTACCAGTAATCATCGCCTCAGGTTCAAGTTGATGTTCAATGCCATACAGACCGGCACCCAGTGCAGCGGCTAAAGCCAGGTAAGGATTGGCATCAGCTGAACCTAAACGGTGTTCTACCCGTTGAGATTTTTCTGAACCGGGTATTACACGCAGCGCTGTAGTGCGGTTTTCTACCCCCCAGGTGGCATCAGTGGGTGCCCAGAAACCGGGAATTAAGCGGGAATAGCTATTGATGGTGGGGGCCATCATGCACAACAGCTGTGGCATAAGCTGTTGTTGTCCGGCAACAAAATAGCGTTGAATATCACTCATATTATGATCGTTATTTTCGTCGTAAAAAGCTGAACCTGAACCATCTTTAAAGTTCAGGGAAAGATGAATGTGCCCACTCTGCCCCGGATATTTATTTGACCATTTGGCCATGAAAGTAGCCATTAAATCGTGACGCTGGGCCAGTACCTTCATAAAGGTTTTAAACAGGGCGCCTTTATCGGCTGCATTGAGCGCACTATCCACTGCGATTGCGGCTTCAATAACACCCGGTCCGGTTTCTGTATGTATGCCTTCCAGCGGGAAATCCATCTGTTCTGATAATTCCATCAATTCATGATAAAGCTCAGCATGGGTGGAGTTACGAATCATCGAATATCCAAACCAGTCCGGGGTCATGGGTTTCAGGTTAGTGAAGTTTTTTTCGCGGATACTGTCCGGGGTTTCATCAAACAGGAAAAATTCATATTCCAGCGCTGCATTTACGTCAAATCCCATTTCTGTAGCTTTATCAATGACACGGCGTAAGGTAGCGCGCGGACAGACAGCTTCGGCCTGCTCAGAAAATTCGGCGAGAAATAATAACATATCATTTTCAAAAGGAATTTCACGGCAGCTCTCCGGCAAAATCCTGACGGGTGCGTCGGGATAACCGGTATGCCAGCCGGTATAGGTCACATTGTCATACAGCTGGTCTTTGACATCCCAGCCCAGCACCACATCACAGAAAGCAAAACCATTATCGAGTGAGGATATAAACTTTTCACGCGACATATATTTGCCACGCATTACACCGTCATTATCGAACAGGCCGACTTTTACGTGAGACAGCCCTCGCTCTTCAACGATTTTTTTTGCATCTTCAATGGTTTTGACATCTCTAGCCTGCATCATATTTTCCTGTCGATTATCGGTTGTAAACCTGGTCGGGTAACCACAACGCTATTTGCGGAAATGCAATTACGATAGCAAGTGCAAAGATCATTACCACGACAAACGGGATAATGGAGCGGTAGATATCGGTCAGGCTTATTTCTTTTGGCGCCATGGCTTTCATTAAAAATAGATTATATCCGAATGGTGGAGTCATGTAGGCAATTTGGCAGGTGATTGTGTAGAGTACGCCGTACCAGACCAGGTCGAAACCCAGAACCTTGACCAGTGGCACATACAGCGGTGCAACAATCACCAGCATTGCCGTATCATCCAGGAACATGCCCATCAGAATGTAGGATAACTGCATCATAATGAGAATTTCCCAGGGCCCCAGACCCAGTCGCCCGACAAAAAACGATTCGATGGCCTTGACCGCACCCAGGCCATCAAATACGGCACCAAAACACAATGCTGCCAGGATGATCCACATGAACATATTGCTGATGGCGAGTGTCTTGCGAATAGTGTCTTCAAATACCCTGGCAGTTAAGCGACCCTTGATCAGCGCGGCCAGCGTTGCAGCTATGGCGCCTACCGCCGAACTCTCGGTAAGATTAGTCTTCCCCATCAGGAACAGGCCAGTCATGGAGAAAAAGATAAGCAATGGCAGAATGCCTGCCTGTAAAAGTTTGAGCTTTTCGGTCAGAGTAAAACGGCGTTCTTCTACTGGCAACGCCGGTCCGAGTGCCGGATTGATTTTACAGCGAATCAGGATGTAGATAATGAACATGGATGCCATCATGAGCCCGGGAAAAACACCGGCCAGCCATAACTTGCCGACTGGTTGGCGAGCTATCATGCCATACAGCACCAGTACCACGCTGGGTGGAACCAGTATGCCGAGTGAGCTACCAGCCTGAATGACGCCGGTAATCATTATTTTGTCATACCCTCGGCGCAATAATTCCGGCAGTGCGATGGTAGCGCCAATGGCCATACCGGCCACACTCAGGCCATTCATGGCTGAGATCACTACCATCAGGCCGATTGTTCCTACTGCCAGTCCGCCATTTATCGGTCCCGACCAGACGTGAAACATTTTATAAAGATCTTCAGCGATGCCGGATTCGGACAGCATGTAGCCCATGTAGATAAATAGTGGCAAAGTTAACAGCGGATACCACTTCATCAACTTCATGGCAGCGCTAAATGCCATTTCAGAGCCGCCATCGCCCCACAGCATGAAAGCCGCTACTACAGCCACGAAGCCGATGGCTCCAAACACGCGTTGACCTGTGAGCAGTAACAGCATCATGCTCGAAAACATCAGGGCGGCGATCAGTTCGTAACTCATGTAACTTCTTCCGGTTGATCAGTTTTCAGCTGTAGATCCCAGCCACGTACCTTTGCCAGGTCCTTAAAGAAGATGGAGATTGTTTGCAGAATCATCAGTATGATGCCGAAAGTCATGATGATTTTGATGGGGGCCATATATGGCGACCAGGATGAGTAGCTCGTTTCGCTGTATTGAATGGCATAACCGGTACTGGAAAATGCGCCATACAGCAGGAAGCTCAGATAAACCACCAGGCACACAGCGGTGAGTGTATCGATAAATGCCCTGCCGCGTTGTGACCGGGTGCCGTATAGCAGGTCCATGCGCACATGTGAATCTAATTGCATCGAATAGGCACCTCCAAGCATGTAGTAGGCCGCCATAGCGAACTGTGCCATTTCCAGAGTCCATAATGAAGGTGTAAAAAATGACTTGGATATGGATGAATACATCAATAGCCCCATCAACACGAAGATTCCGTACATGGTTATGCGTCCGATGGTTCGGTTAACGGCGTCTACGATCCTGACATAACGCTTCATGAAGTTAAGCATTGAGCAATCCGAATTTTCAGAATTAAAGGGGTGCAGTGTGCATTTTCCGCAATGGTGCAGCTAGCTGATTTTGATCTGGCTGCTGCACCCTCGGGTTTTAACTTAGGCTATGACTCAGCCTTAGCTGTAACGGTATGGGCGACCTGCTTTCGACATGACGCCCGCGTACTCTTTCAGAATCTTAATGACTTTTGCAGAGCGTGGGCTTTGTTTTGATACCTCATCCCAGAACTTAAGCGCTTCCTGTTCAACCGTTGCCCATTCACTGTCAGGGATAGAGGTCAACTGCAGCTTGGTGCCACTGACTCGCAGTTTGGCTTCACCGCCCCAGTACCAGTGCTGGCGATTGTAGTGAGAGCTGTCCATAGCCAGCTTGAGCAGGGTCTTCAAATGCTCGGGTAGCGCATCGTATTGCTTTTCATTGGCGAAAAACGAACCAATCCACGCACCGGTAATATTGTTGGTCAGGAAGTACTTGGTTACGTTGGCCCAGCCGACTGTATAGTCCTCGGTAATGCCAGACCAGGCCATGCCGTCGAGTTCGCCGGTTTGTACCGCAACTTCAGCATCTTCATAGGGAATTGAAACGGGTACTACGCCAAATCGTGATAAAAATTTACCTGCGCTGGGAAATGTATACAGGCGCAAGCCCTTCAGATCTGCCAGCGAGCGAATAGGTTTGACCGTGTTGAAGTGGCAGGGGTCCCATGAACCGGCACTCAGCCATTTTACGTTTTCGATCTCGTTATAGGCTTCTTCCCAAATCTCATTTAAACCGTACTGATTGAACAGTACCGGCACATCCAGGCTGTAACGGGTGGCAAAAGGAAAATAGCCGCCAAATACCGATACATCAACCGGTGCAGCCATCGAATCATCGTCGCTTTGCACCGCATCGATGGTTCCTCTCTGCATAGCGCGAAACAGTTCACCGGTTGGCACAAGCTGATCTGCGGTATACAGCTCGATCACCATTTCGCCATTGGCGGCCTTGTTGAAATTATCAATCGAAGGTTTGATTACATGTTCAGCCAGCGCTGCGCCAGCGTATGTCTGTAATCGCCATTTAATGGTCGTCTTTTTTGCGGCATGTACATAAGGTGCGTTTACGGTTGCCACGGTAGCTGCGGCACCAATACCGGCTTTTTTTAGAAAGTCACGTCTATTAGTCATGTTGCGGGCTCCTGGTAATATAGATTGAGTTTTAATCAAATTATTATTCTGTATAAGCGATTTGGCTTTCGTCTAATCGTTAGTCAAGATCTTTACATAAGATGCTTCGAAAGGTCAAATAATTTATATTAATTGATTTTATTGGTGCATATGCTCATGCTATGTGTACAGAAATAGTGCAAGATTATGACAAAAAAGACCGCCAGCAAACGCAACATAGATGAACTTATCAGAACTCACTTTAATGAGTTTAAACCAGCTGAGAGAAAGATTGCTAACCATTTGCTGGGAAATTATCCGATGGCTGGACTGGTGTCGATTACCGCTTTATCGCAGGCCTGTGATGTTTCTACACCGACCGTGATGCGGACTTTAAAACGAATTGGTTTTACCAGTTTTGTCAGTTTTCAAAAATCGCTAAAAGCCGAACTCAGTAAAACCCTGTCAGACCCGATAGCCAAACATGGACAATGGGCGGCAGCCGGATCACCTGAAGAACATATCCTTAACAGGGCAGCAAAGTCGGTGGTGTCTAATTTGCGGGACACGATTAATCAAATCAGTTTTGAAACCTTTAACCAGGTGGTTGATTTGCTGGCTGACCCTGAAAGGTCCCTGCATCTGGTCGGCGGACGCATCACTCATTCTTTTTCAGACTACCTGGGAACACATCTCGAGGTTATTAGAAAAGCTGTTTTTAAATTACCATCGTCGGTTGGTCTATGGCCCCACCACCTGTTAAATATTGAACAGAATGATGTTCTGGTTATATTTGATGTGCGTCGGTATGAAGCTGATCTACTGAGCCTGGCCGAATTAGCGGTACAAAAAGGCGCGATTGTGGTGTTATTTAGTGATCAATGGCTATCACCCATAGCAAAGCATGCTAAATTTATTTTTCCAATTCGGATTGAAGCACCCTCCGGTTGGGATTCCGGTGTGGCGACGCTGTTTGTGCTTGAAGCACTCATTGCTGCACTGGAAAGTAAATTATGGCCAGATGCCTCGAAACGTATGCAGGAGCTTGAAACAGCTTTCGATTATACAGGGCGTTTTAAGCAGCAACCCAAATAGCCTTACCTCAGGCTGGTCAGATAAGATGCCAGTGCCTGTATTTCCTGATCAGATAAAGCTCTGGCAACACGACTCATAGCCGTTTCGGCTCTTTTGTTGATTAACGAAGAATAACTACTCAAAGTTTGTACCACGTAGTCGGCTGGTTGTCCGGCAATGCGGGGTAATTCTTCTTTTCCATGACCTTCTGTGCCATGACAGAAAAAGCATTTAGTGGAAAATAGTCTTTCACCTTCGGCTTTAAGTGCTGGTTTATATTGTGGCTGAGGTTTGACTTTTTGACTGCCATAAAACAGCGCGATATTGACTTTATCTGCCGGTGTTAACAGCCTGGCTATTTCATTCATGGTTTTATTCTGTCTTTTACCATTGGCAAAAAGTTCAAACTGTCGAATAAGATAAGCAGTGTTCTGTGCTGCCAGATTGGGGATAGATGTCTTTTTACTATTGCCATCGGTTCCATGACAGTATTTGCATAATAATGCGCGTTTATCTCCAGCCTGAATGGAGTCACTCAGAGACTGTTGAGTAGCCTGTTTATCCTTGAGAATTGTCAGAAGCTGTTGTTCATTGGCCAATACAGGTAAAGATAGAAATAGTAGACAGGCTACAAAAAGTTTTGTCATAGATACTTTACAGCATATTTAATGGCACATTATTAATTTATAGCTCAGCTAAAAAGGTTTGCAGGATTTTTGCGGGTTTAGCGTCTGAGTACAGCAAACCATCTCCAGAAATTGAGCAGGCTGGCCAGAGAACCAGCCACATAAGTCCAGGCGGCTGCTTTTAAAATTTTTCTCGCAGCGGGAAGTTGCTGGGGGGTCAGGTAACCCGTTTTGAGTAGCGGCAGGGCTTTGTTAAAACTGGCATCTATTTCGACTGGCAGAGTAATGAGCTGAACCACCAGCGCAAAACCCATAATCAGAAATGCTCCGCTAATATTTAGCAGGGCGACTGAAGGTGCACGAGTTAGTAGCACCACGAAAGGGGCACTAAACAACAGAAATGAACCGAGTCGCGATGCCCAGATGGATACATACGCCAGGCGGCTACGTAACATGAAAAGAGGTTCTTTTGCCGCATGTTGTAAGGCGTGACCGCATTCATGAGTGGCCACGGTGATAGCAGTCAACGTTTTACCGTCAAATTTATCCCGTGTTAGCCGCACACATTCTGAAACAGGATCGTAGTGGTCCCCAATTTCGGTAACTTCCACCTTAATATGATGCAGGTCGAATCTGTCGAGTAAATGGCGCGCCAGTTCACCACCGGTTCCACTAAAGTTATTTTCATCGCGTTGATTATATTTATTTAAAACATGTTTAACCCAGTACTGAGGGAAAAAAATGAAAAGTAATAATATGATCAGCAGGATCAGGTAGTGCATAAAGGCTTAAAACCAGTCGGTAAAACTTCAAAATTGAAGTTTAACTCATTGAAGTTTATTTTTTGAGAGTCTTTTCGATTAGACTAGTGAAACAAAAATAAAATTTGGAGATCTTGATGCCAGCCAATCAGCACAGCAATCCCTTGAGCGACATACAAATTGCCCGCAAAGCCAAAGTTAAACCGATAAGAAAAGTGGCAGAAAAACTGGGTATTAAAGCAAAGCACCTGCTACCTTATGGTCATGACAAGGCTAAAATTTCCTTACCCTTTATTGAAACATTAAAGGACAGGCCTGATGGAAAATTAATTCTGGTGGCGGGAATGACTCCCACAAGAGCCGGGGAAGGTAAAACAACCACATCGGTCGGGCTAAGTGATGCCCTGACAAAAATAGGAAAAAATGCTTCGGTATGTCTACGCGAGCCCTCTCTTGGGCCATGCTTTGGTATGAAAGGTGGTGCCGCTGGAGGAGGATACTCACAGGTGGTGCCGATGGAAGATATTAATTTACATTTTACCGGTGACTTTCATGCAATCGGGGCAGCGAATAACTTGCTGGCAGCCATGATTGATAATCATATTTACTGGGGCAATGAGCAAAAGCTCGATTTCCGACGGGTCACCTGGCGTCGTGTGGTGGATATGAATGATCGGGCGCTGCGTGAAATTACCAATGGGCTTGGCGCTGTGACCAATGGCTTTCCACGCACAGACGGATTCGATATTACGGTGGCCTCGGAAGTGATGGCAATTTTTTGCCTGGCAACCGATCTGAATGATCTGCAGCAACGGTTGGGTAATATCATTATTGGTAGTCGTCGTGATAAAACACTGGTCTATGCGCGGGATATCAAGGCACAGGGAGCGATGACGGCATTACTGAAAGATGCATTGCAACCGAACCTGGTACAGACCATGGAAGGTACACCGGCATTTATTCACGGAGGTCCTTTTGCCAATATAGCGCATGGTTGCAATTCGGTACTGGCCACCTCGACAGCTTTAAAACTGACCGATTATGTGGTGACTGAAGCCGGATTTGGTGCGGATTTAGGAGCCGAAAAATTCTTTGATATTAAAATTCGTAAATCCGGATTGAAACCGGATGCTGCAGTAATCGTGTGTACTGTGCGAGCATTGAAAATGCACGGTGGAAGCAATGAACTACAGATGAAAGAAGAGAACATCGGTAGCATGGTAAAAGGTTTTGATAACCTGCCCCGGCATGTTGAAAATACGCGTAAGTTTGGTGTGCCAGTGGTGGTTGCTATAAATAAATTCAGCTCTGATTCGAAAGCTGAAATTGATTTATTACGACAACTTTGCTGTGAAATAGGAGTCAATGCTATTGTTTGCGATCATTGGGCGCTGGGTGGTAAAGGTGCAACCGAGCTGGCCGAATATGTGGTGAAAATGATCGAAACTGAACCGGCTGATTTTAAATTTTTATATCAGGATGATATGCGTTTATGGGATAAGGTCCGCACCATTGCGCAGGAAATATACGGTGCTCAGGGTATTATCGCAGATCAGAAAATACGTGATGAATTTGCCAGTTTGCA
>CALCSG010000147.1 GCA_937894085.1 uncultured Gammaproteobacteria bacterium
GCTTATTTATTTTTTACTTATATTTTTATTATTATTAGTGGCTTACTGGTATTTACGGCTATTGGTCATATTTTCTATCAGAAACGCTCACCTACGAGCATGATTTCATGGATTATGGCTATTATCTTTCTCCCTTTTATCGCTGTGCCACTTTACTTTATCATAGGTATTCGTAAACGTGCTCCTCGCCATAAAGTAAAAGGGTATGTGAAGTTACCTGAAACTTTGAAGCTTACGCCGTATAAGTTAAATGCCTCTGATCACAGTATACTCAGTCTGTTAGAGAAAAATGGAATACCTCCAGCAACCAAAGGAAACACGATTAGTCTGATTACTTCAGACGTAAAAGCTTATGAAGAGATGCTAAAGCAGATAGATCAAGCACAACACAGTATAGATATCTGTACCTATGTATTTAAGTTTGATCAAACAACAGAGGTTTTAATAGAGGCACTCACCAGAAGAGCAAATCAAGGCGTTAAAGTACGTCTGCTTTTAGATATTGTGGGTTCATTGGGCGTGTACTTTAACCCGGGAAAGTTTAAAGCACTCAAAAATGCAGGGGGAGAAGTAGCATTTTTTACCCCTATATTAAAAAGGCCTTTTCAAAACTATATCAATCTTCGTAATCATCGTAAAATTTATCTCTTTGATCAAAACAAACTGCTTAGTGGTGGTATGAACCTAAGTAACGAGTACATGGGAATAGAAGATGGCACGAAGCGTTGGGAAGATTTGATATATAAGCTTGAAGGTCCAAGCGTTTATCACTTTTACTCTATTTTTCATAATGACTGGACTTATGCGACAGAAGATGAAGAAAAAGAAGATATAAATCAAGATCTTATTTATGAGGGAGATGACATCGTTCAAGTGGTTCCCTCTGGGCCAGATATACAGACAGATGCACTCTATGAAACACTGCTCAATGCTATTTATAATGCTGAGCAACGCATCTGGATAGTCACACCGTATTTTGTTCCAGGAGAAAACATAGTGCAGGCCTTAGTCATCGCACACCATAAAGGAGTGGATGTAAAAATTATTACGCCTAAGCACTCTAACCACTTCCTTGCAGATCTGGGCAGAAGCCCTTACATGAGAGAATTAGATGATATTGGTGTCGAGGTCGTACTCTATGAAGGTGAGATGCTCCATGCCAAAGCAATACTGTTTGATGATGTAGGCGGAATGGTAGGTTCTGTCAACCTGGACAACCGAAGCCTTTTTCTTAACTATGAGGTGGTTACCTTTGTATACACAGAAAAGATTGTACTCAATTTAGCGTCCTGGATGGAAACGCTGATGCTTAACTCCTCAAGAGGGATGAAAAAACCGAGTAAGATAAGAGAGGCTACTGAGAACATAATGAAAGTGTTTGCACCTCAACTGTAATGTTCATTCCCTCAAAACTTTATCATAGTGCCTGTCAGTTTACGTGCGACGTATCTGTACCCGATAGCTTTGGCGTACTTTGCTGGAATGTGCATAAGAACAATACCAGGCAAAGTAGATTTAAGTCGTATTTAAAAACTATAGAAACGCAATTTGATTTTATGTTGCTTCAAGAAGCAAATTTTAGAAATGATGAGCATTTTGCACTACCACACTTTGCATATGATGCAGCGGCCAACTTAGAGATACGAAAGTCATTTTATGGGGTACTAACAGCTAGTAGAGTCAAGTCAACTAAAGCAGAAGCCTACCTGTCCCAAAGAAAAGAAAGCCTCATAGGGCCACATAAGAGCTTGCTTGTCACGCGCTATAGTTTTGAAGATAAAAATCCCTTATTCATCCTGAATGTACATGCCATAAATTTTCGAGAAAACAAGGGGTTCAACAAAGAATTAGAACGCTTTTTAGTACTTTTAGAGAGTCAAAAAGGTGCGATGATAGTAGCTGGCGACTTCAATACATGGAATAAACAGCGGCTACTAAAACTTCACGAGATGAGAGAAATACTAGGCCTTAAAGCGGTAAAAAATGAAGGCACTCAGGTCAAGTCATTTATGGGTAACCCATTGGATTTTATATTTTATAGAGGCCTGGAGTTAGAAAAGTCGTCAGTAGACCATGGCCATGGACTTTCAGACCATAACCCACTTTTTGCACAATTCAGGAAAATTAATGAAGATGAGGAGCAGGAACAATCATAAGACGTACTTAATCATTAAAAAATCAAAAAATATTCACCACGAAGCCACGAAGAAAAAATGACCTGAAAAAGGTAACCAGATAGGGATAATCAGATAAAAATATTTTTACTTTGCTTTCCACTCAGCATCAGTGATGACTTTATCATGGTGTAATATTTTACCGTGAAAGGTATCGCCGGACTGGATGATCCCAACGCCCTGCGGAGTACCGGTCATGATGATATCGCCATCATTGAGCGTTATAAAAGTCTGTAGCTGGCGTATTATTTCATCGGGTTTATACATCATCAGACTGATATTGCCAGACTGGATATTTTTACCATTGATATCGAGTTGAAGACTAAAAGAATTATCGAGTTCAGCTATTTCTACAAATGGACTGAAAACGGCAGAACCATCGAAGGCTTTAGCTCTTTCCCACGGCAGGCCTTTTGCTTTTAACTGGCTTTGCAACTTTCTTTTAGTGATATCCAGCCCGAAACCGATAGCTGCAATCTGGCTATGCTGAATCAGCAGGCAGAGTTCACCCTCATAATGCAGTGGTTCCTGTTTAACACTATAAAGATCATTCGAAATCGCTGAATTCGGCTTGATGAAGACTACCATGTCATCGGGAATTTCATTGTTAAGTTCATGAATATGCTCGACATAGTTTCTGCCGATACAGATGATCTTAGACGGGGTGATTTTTCGTTCACCCATTAGTACGGAATTCAAATTATTATTCATAGTGGTAATTTATAAACTGGTTAAGCGTTTTTCGCCAGAAAACGATCAAGATGATTAGCAAAGGTTTGTCGATCGGTCTGATTTAGTGGAGGAGGGCCTCCGGTATTTACGCCGCTGGATCGTAAACTATCCATGAAATCGCGCATGGTCAGGCGTGCTTTAATATTTTCCAGCGTATACAGTTCACCGCGTGGACTGAGTGCCAGTCCGCCTTTTTCGATGACTTCAGCCGCCAGTGGAATATCGCTGGTAATCACCAGGTCGCCAGCGTCCAGTCTTTTGACGATCTCATTATCAGCGACATCAAAACCACTGGCTACGCGTATCGATTTTATAAATTTTGACGGAGGCGTACTGACCGGCTGGTTAGCGACAAGCGTGAGTTCAGTTTTAGTCCGGTTCGCCGCCTTGAACAGAATATCTTTTATCACTACCGGGCAGGCATCGGCATCGCACCAGATTTTCATTTATGTTCACTGTATTTTTTAAGTTCACTGATTTTATCGATTAAAAATCAATATGGCGAGGATGATTAAAAACTATCTCTTGCAGAGATGATGAACGCGCAGAGGAAAACCAGATTATATATTAAAAAATTCTCTCGCAGGGACGCCGGGAACGCAGAGAAAACCGGGACTGTTTATGGGGGGTAAATCTCAGGTTACCTGTGATCAGGTAAAGTTAAAGCCGGATTCGAGATTAAAAGAATGGCTATGTAGGAATATCAGGTTGTGCATTAATTTTTATAGGCTCTTCTCTGCGTCCTCTGCGCCTTCGCGAGAGTCATTATAGTTTTTTCCGGCTGGTTAGTTTCAAAAGCGTAAACCAGTATGTTAGTGTCAAAAATGTAGCTCATAATAAGTGTTTATAAATAATGCCTCATATCAGAGGCGTGGATCGAAAGCGGAACGTCCAACTGCATTTGATTTGTAATGTGTTTTATACCATGATTAGGTATATATAGGTATAAGAGGGTCTGATTATGGCTAAAAACACAAGTATTACATTGGGTGATCATTTTGAAGGTTTCATTGCTGGTCAAGTAGAAAGCGGCCGTTTTGGCTCTGCTAGTGAAGTAGTTAGAGCAGGACTTAGAATGCTTGAAAACACAGAAACAAGACTTAAAAGCTTGAGAAAAGCACTTGATGATGGAGAAAAAAGTGGTATTTCCGATTATGAATATGAGGCTTTCATGAAAGAGCTTGATAGCGAAATTAATGAATGAATGCATTTGTACTAACTCGTGATGCTAAACAGGATCTGCGAAAAATTGCCATTTTTACTGAAAGACGATGGGGGCGGGACCTTCGATATTCGTACATTAAGCAATTTGATGATAGTTTTCATTTATTAGCTGAAAACCCTTCGATCGGAAAAAGGTGTGACTATATAAAAAAAGGTTACAGAAAGTTTCCTCAGGGAAGTCATATTGTTTTTTATCGTGAAGCAGCAAAAACGACAGTTATTATCATTCGTATTCTTCATAAAAATATGGATGTTGAATCTAAGCTTTTAGACACATAACTCTAAGTGATTACCCCTTAGCTTTAGCCATTTTGGTCTTTAAAACCATTTCACCACAGAGAGCACGGAGGTAAAAAGTCTGTCTTTAACCCGGATAAATCATAGGTATGCCCCGTGATTTTGAAAAATGTAAAATATCAGGATTGAGCTTAATAAAGGTTTTATGTTCAAAATATAGAAAATTTAGTAATAACTAAGCGAATTCTTTTCCTCTGTGGCCTTCGTGTCCTCGGCACACCGCTACGCTGCTCCTGCATTGCTCTACCCACGGGCATCCTTGCCCTGGTCTGTGGTGAGTAATTTTTTTGAGAGATAAAGTTAGCTGAGCCTCAGGGGTAATCAGGTAACTCTATAATTAATGATCTATTCAGTAATTAACATGAACATCAAGGTCAGAAATGAATAAGCAGAAGTTACTCTGCCTTTCGAATAACAAAAACATTGCACGTACTTTAACAATTTCATAACACCCAATTTCCATCTTATCGCCATACCTGTGTGATCAGCGCAGCCCTTTGCGAAATAAGTCATACATAAATGGCTCATTATTCTATTCGCATACCAAGTTCTTGGTACGCAAATAAAAACCTTATTTCTTACAATACAGGTAAAGTAATAAGCAAAATACTTTTCGGAGAATTAAATGCCTGTGCGTGCTTCAGCGATTCAAATTATAAATCATAGCGTTATCACACTGATAACAGGCTGCACTTTACTGTTGTTAGCGGGTTGTGGCACTCCGGGAGGAAATGCTAATCCGCTTTCTCACTATCAGATTTCGGGTGCTGGAAAAACGGGGCCACTGTCTATACAGCGGGTAGAGCTTAATTTTGCCAGAGGGCAGAGCAGTATTACCGTTAAAAAAGGCAATAAAATAGAGGCTGTCGCACAAATAAAGTACCAGGGTACAGGTGTATTGTCAGCTAGCTGGATGGTGGATGACCTTATTGTTGAACAGCTTAACCTGTCATTGAGTCATGGTTCCTTACTGACGCTTTCACCAAAACCTTCCACCCAAATTGCCAGCTTTAATCCCGGTCAGCACTATTTACGTTTACAGATTAATCATCCCAAAGTAGATTTTAAACAACCAAAGCTGAGTTTTTTTATAGTCAGCCAATAATCAAATCAAAGCGCGGTTTTACCTATGCATACAAAAATATGGCAATGGATTAGTTTTGAATAAAAATATTTGTAACTATTCAGCGTAAATTATAGGAAAAACATCTTGACAGGGTTTTAGC
>CALCSG010000148.1 GCA_937894085.1 uncultured Gammaproteobacteria bacterium
ACACCTTCCGTTTTTTCTAGACTGCTAATTCTTTTAATAAACAGGAATTACGTCATGGGGAATACCGATGATCCTGATCGCTGGGCAAGATGTCGTTTTGCGATCATCGGGCCGTTATTGGCTGCACCACCGCCACGAGGTGAGCTGCAACAGAAGTTGCTGGATTTATCCCGATGTCGCTGGAAACACCCGGTTAATGGCACCGATATCCAGTTCAGTCTATCCACCATAGAGCGTTGGTTCTATGCAGCACGCCAGGCAGCAGACCCGGTTTTTGCGTTACGCCGACAACGCCGTAGTGATGCCGGTCGTGCTCGTCGATTAACGGCCTTACAAATTCAAGCTATTGACGCGCAATACCAACGTCATAAGAGCTGGACGGTACAGCTGCATGTGGACAACCTGCTGGCACTGGCCGAAGAAGATAAGACCCTTAAACCCATTCCCTCCTATGGCACCATCCGCCGCTATATGAAAGCACAGGGACATCACCGTAAGCGACTGCCTAAACGTGATACGCCGGGTGCAAGGCTCGCCGAACAACGGTTGCAAAAACTGGAAGTTCGCAGTTATGAAGCCGATTACGTACACAGTTTATGGCATGCTGACTTTCATCATGGCTCACGTCAGATTTTACTGCCATCAGGACGTTGGGTAACGCCGTTGCTTCTGGGGTTTATCGATGATAACTCACGTCTGGTGTGCCATCTGCAGTGGTATCTGGCTGAAACCGCCGAAACGCTGGTGCACGGTCTTTGTCAGGCGTTACAAAAACGCGCCTTACCGCGTGCTCTGATGACGGACAATGGCGCCGCCATGCAGGCGGAAGAATTTAAAAACGGCTTGCATCAGTTAAGTATCCTTCACGAAACCACGTTACCCTATAGCCCGTACCAAAACGCCAAACAGGAAGTCTTCTGGGCCACGCTGGAAGGCCGTTTAATGGCCATGCTAGAGGGGGTTAAAGAGTTATCACTGGATAAACTCAATGAAATCACCCAGGTCTGGATAGAGCAGGAATACCATCAGAACAAACATACGGAGATAGGCACAACACCGCTACGGCGTTATCTTGATTCGACAACCGTCGGACGGGACTGCCCGGACAGCCAAACCTTGCGACAGGCTTTCCGCTGTACCGTGAAGCGTCGTCAACGTCGCAGTGACGGAACCATCAGTCTGTCTGGGAAACGTTTTGAAATCCCTGCCAGATACCGTCATATTGAACAACCGCAAGTCCGTTATGCCCGCTGGGATCTGAGCTCAGTGGATCTGATTGATGAACACACGCAAAAAATACTGTGCCCACTTTATCCTCTGGATAAAAGTGCCAATGCCAGTGGACAACGGCGTGCGCTGGAACAGGCAGCAGCCAGCACCCACTCAGAAACCACGACATCAGCGGGCAATGAACTGCCACCCCTGCTACGCAAACTGATGGCGGACTATGCCGCGACCGGCCAACCACCCGCCTATCTGCCCAAAACAACCCCGGAGTCTGACTGATGAATAAAACATTGCTATCCCTGTACGGCCTGAAATGGAACCCCTTCTCACCGGAACTGCCGACAGAAGGCCTGTACATCACAGCCAAAGTTGAACAGTTCTTCTGGCGTATCGAACAGGCGCTTATTCGAGAAGGTGGCTTTGCCATGATCACCGGTGACCCTGGCACCGGTAAAAGCATCACGTTGCGCCTGCTGGCAGAACGGCTGTCAAAGCTGCAGGATCTGAGTGTAGGAGCCATCGTTCACCCCAGTGGTAATCTAGCCGACTTCTATCGGGAGATGGGAGATCTGTTTGGTATTGAACTGAAACCGCATAACCGCTGGGGTGGGTTCAAGGCTCTGCGCGAACGCTGGCTATCCCATCTGGAAGGCACCTTACTCCGTCCGGTGTTATTGATCGATGAAGCGCAGGAAATGCACCCTGCGGTGCTCAGCGAACTGCGCTTACTGAGTAGCATGCAATTTGATTCCCGTACTTTGCTGACGGTGGTACTGGCCGGTGATACTCGACTTAGCCACAAACTACGTCGTGATGAACTGCTGCCACTAGGCAGTCGTATTCGCAGCCGACTGGTGATGGAATATGCCGATCGTAACGAACTGATGGCCGGTATGAAGCACCTGCTATCAACGGCGGGAAATGCGAACCTGATGACTCCCGAACTCATTCAGATCCTGTGTGACCATGCGTTGGGTAATTACCGTGTTCTCACCGGCATGGCCGCTGAGCTTCTGACCACAGCGGCCTTTAAAGAACTCACCCAGCTGGATGAAAAACTTTACCTGGAAGTGTTTGCCGCACACGCACCAAAAACCCGCAGCACCGCCTGAACCCAACAGAGGAAAAAACAATGGATACCGCCCCACTGATACTGACTGATCTACCTGAACTCACTGATGAAAGCGCCGGACAACTACTCGACTGGCTAAACGCACTTGTGATGGCATTTGAAAATCGATATGACACTCAGCTTCGTCGATATTATCAAGTACACGCGGTGGTGGAACCCCCAGAACCAGGTGAACCCCGGGAACCGCGAGAAGATGATTTGTTTGAAGGCTTCGACGAGATACCGTTTTAATAGTCAGTTGTAATAACCCGTTCAAGACCGGGAGGGACGCCGACTTCGCTCACTTTTTTGCAGATCATTCCATCAAATAGCATGAATATGAGGCCATCAATTACCGTGGACACGCTCACCTGCCCTGAGCCGAATGCCTGAGCATCTATAACCACCTGATGTTTCTTATCCACAGTAGCAACGCCATTGTATCCCTGGATTGTGCCTTTACTAGTTGTCATCTTGGCACTTTCATTATCGGTGATGTTACTTTTTACTTCATTACCGGCTTTAGAGTGTCCTTTTCTGGGTTCATGAGTCTTTAAAAAATAGTCTATTTTTTCGCTGCTTTTATTCAGCGTATCGATGGCTTGTTCGGCACGTTTAATTCTTTCCTCTGCATGAGTGTCATTGTCATCAATCCTTTTATGTTCTTCCATGTGATGGCTGATTTGACGTTTGATCTTATCTCGTTTTTGCTCCAACTCTTTAAAAGTCCCTGACCATTCCTTTGCTGCATCCGAAGGCATTTTGCAGCCATCAATAGCGAACAGTTCATTGCCGAGTAAACCCTCTTCATGACAGATTAATAATATCTGTTCAAACAGTTTTTCTATTTCATCAGGGATCGTACTGACAAAGCCTGCAATGGTTGTGAAGTGTGGAACCGTATCGCAAGACAGCGCTTTAAATATAATATTGGTATCACAACACCATTCGATTTCACGACTGGAGGTAATGCCTTTGGAGTAGGCAAATAAAACAATGCTTAACAGGATTGCGGGATTATAAGCAGGACGACCGGTATCATCGTTGTTGAACCGTG
>CALCSG010000149.1 GCA_937894085.1 uncultured Gammaproteobacteria bacterium
CAGCAATTGACTAAAGCCGCCTATGAGGCTGGCGAGGGACGTTACAACACGTCACTCTCAGCAATCCGGGGCGGAGAACTGGGCGCGTTGGCAACAGCTTTCCGTACCATGCTGCAACGTATCGGGGTACGGGATAGTGAAATCAGGCAGGTCAATGACGAGCTTGCACGCAGCGAAGCCTTTTCCAATCTCATTATTGACTCGGTTCCCGATGTAATCCTGATCGTCGATGTTGATGGCATGATAACCCGCGTCAATTCCCGGGTGGAGCCTATGTTCGGCTACACAGCGGATGAGCTGCTGGGTCAGCCGGTGGAGATACTGGTTCCCGACCGTTTCCGTGCGCATCATCCGCCATTGCGTCAGTCCTATATGGATGAGCCCAGCATGCGTATGCTGGGAAAAGGTCAGGAAGTCTTCGGCCAGCACCGCAATGGGCATGACATACCGGTAGATGTATGGCTTGTTCCCATGAAGACCAGCGAGGCACTTCACATTATCGTTTCCATTACTGACATCAGTGCGCGCAAGGCAGCCGATCAGGCCCTGCGTAGCAGCGAAGAGCAGTTGCGCCTGATGACCGATAACGTAAAAGGCTACGCCCTGATCATGCTTAATCCAGAAGGCCAGGTTTATAGCTGGAACGAGGGTTCACAACGCCTCAATGGCTATGGCTATAAAGACATCATCGGTCGACCGATGGCGAATTTTTTCACCGCTGAGGATGTTGCAGCAGGCAGGCCAGCCGCCTTGCTCAGGCAGGCAGAGATCGAAGGCCGCGCCGATGACGAGGGCTGGCGAGTGCGCAAGGATGGCACGCGCTTCTATGTCGATATGGTACTCACTGCCATCCGCGATCCGGTCGGAGATCTGCTCGGTTTTGCCAACATCACGCGTGACATAACCGAGCGCAAAGTCGCTGAAGAAGAGATCCTACGTCTCAACTCCAGCCTGGAAAACGAAGTCGCGGAGCGTACTGCTGAGCTACAGGCCGCCAATAGGGAGCTGGAGAGCTTCGCCTATGCCATTGCACACGATCTACGTGCACCACTACGTGCGATGATCGGCTTTAGCCAGGCGTTGATGGAAGACTACGGCGAGGGGTTTGAACCCGAGGCAAAGACCTACCTGGATCAGATTGTGATCGGCAGCACTCGCATGAGCGAGCTGGTGGATGGTCTGCTCACGCTGTCACGCAGCACCCAGGGCGAGTTGCAACGTGACGAGGTAGACCTGTCTGCTCTTGCCGAACGTCTGCTGACCGAAATGGCCGGAATAGAACCCGAGCGCCAGCTAAGCTGGGAAGTGGCACCCGGACTCGTTACCCGCGGCGATGGCCGCATGCTGGAAGCAGTACTGCGTAACCTGCTTGGCAATGCCTGGAAGTACACCGAGGGTACAGCTGAGGCGAAGATTCGCGTCTACGCCGATAAGGATAATCAGCAGCCCGTATTCTGCATTGAGGACAATGGCGCCGGTTTCGACATGGCGCATGCCGGCAAGCTGTTCCAGCCGTTCCAGCGCCTGCACCGTCAGGACGAGTTCGTCGGCATTGGTATCGGTCTGGCGACAGTACAACGTATCGTACATCGCCATGGTGGCCAAATTCAGGCTCAGGCGACACCGGGCAGAGGAGCGACGTTCTGCTTCTCTTTGGGACCTTAAGATGTTTATTGCCGGTAGAACAGACCACAAAAATATGCAAACCCAACTTGGGCAGCTTTTTGATTTTGGCTCCAGTATAAGAAAGCGTTTCATTGTCAGTTTTTCAGCCCTGGTATTTATATTTGCCGGATCTGTTTTACTGGCAACGATCAAGGTGGTAGACATCAGCGATATCTCTCACCGTATCGTTAAGCTGCGTGTCCCCACTTCCAGTCTCAGCGCACAGCTTGTGATAGATATTCATGGCACTCTTGACACACTCAGAGGCTGGATGCTTACCGGTGATACCACCTTCAAGACAGAACGAGCCGTGATCTGGGCCAACATGGACGAGACACTGGAAACAATGGATCGTCTTTTGCCAACCTGGACGGATAGGCAAACTATACAGGATTATAAACTGGTAAAAAACATCCTGTCTGAGTTTCGAAGTGCACAGGACAAGGTTGAGGATATAGCGCATGGCGCCGGAGAGTTCCCTGCCAACGTGCTCCTGCAGAGTGAGGCAGAGCCGTTTACGGATATAATTATTCAGCAGATTACGGCACTTATTGATGAAGAAATTTCCCTGCCGGCAAGCAGAGAGCGTAAGGATCTGCTTGGTAGTATGGCCGATTTTCGCGGTTCAATGGCCATGAGTCTAGCTAATATACGCTCCTATCTTATGACAGGAAATATTGAATTTAAAAACAGGTTTGAATCTACCTGGACAACAAACGAACAACGTTTTACAGCGCTTACACGACAACAGGAACTCATGACGCTTGCCCAGGTCAGGGGATTCGAGACGCTGGTATCAGCTCGCAACCAGTTTGCGCCACTGCCGTCGCGCATGTTTGCTATTCGTGCATCAACGCGCTGGAACATGGCGAATTATACTTTGGTCACTGAGACAGTCCCGCGTGCCAGCAAAATCCTCGAGATACTGTCAGGGGCGGTATCCGCCGATGGAAACCGGTCTGGCGGTATGATAGGAAACCAGAAGAAACTGCTTAATACAGATGCCGCAGCAGCAGACACAGAGAGTCAGCACCTGCTCACTATGAACTGGATACTGCTGGTGCTGGGCATCCTTATCGCAACCACTGTCATAATTCTGCTTAACAGATCCGTTGTTGCGCCGCTCGTTAGCATCACCAGGCGGATAACCCAGCTTGCCAGCGGCGACTACAGCGATGCGCTGGATAACCTGCAGCGTCGGGATGAGCTTGGCGCCCTGGTCACGGCCTTCCGTAACATGTTGACCCGGATCGATTCTCGAGATCGGGAAATAAAGCAACTTAATGCGGATCTGGAGCAACTGGTGGCAGAGCGTACCGTTGAACTACAGGCTGCCAACAGGGAGCTGGAGAGTTTCGCCTACGCTATTGCACATGACCTGCGCGCTCCACTGCGCGGCATGGGTGGCTTCAGTCAGGCGTTACTGGAAGACTATGGCGAGTCACTGGAAACCGAGGCGAAGACCTACCTCGATCATATCATTGCTGGCAGCACACGCATGGGCGAGCTGGTGGATGGCCTGCTCACTCTATCACGCAGCACCCGCGGCGAGTTGCAACGCAACGAGTTAGACCTGTCTGCTCTCGCCGAACGCCTGCTGGCCGAACTGGCCCGAATAGAACCCGAGCGCCAGCTAAGCTGGGAAGTAGCGCCCGGACTCGTCACCCGTGGCGATGGCCGCATGCTGGAAGCGGTACTGCGTAACCTGCTTGGCAATGCCTGGAAGTACACCGAGGGTACAGCTGAGGCGAAGATTCGCGTCTACGCCGATAAGGATAATCAGCAGCCCGTATTCTGCATTGAGGACAATGGCGCCGGTTTCGACATGGCGCATGCCGGCAAGCTGTTCCAGCCGTTCCAGCGCCTGCACCGTCAGGACGAGTTCGTCGGCATTGGTATCGGTCTGGCGACAGTACAGCGTATCGTGCATCGCCATGGTGGCGAAATTCAGGCCCACTCGACACAGGGCCAGGGCGCGCGGTTCTGCTTTAGCCTTGAGAATTTGACAGCAAATGACTGAGAAAACATTAACCAACAATGAGGAAGAATTATGGAATGCTATGCGCATGTTTAACAAAACCATTCTGCTGGTGGAGGACAACCCCCAGGACGAGATGCTGGCATTACGCGCCCTGGGCAAGGTCAATCTGGCGAACGACGTGATCGTGGTGCGCGATGGCCAGCAGGCCATCGATTACCTGTTTCGGGAAGGCGAATTCGCCGACCGAGAAGGCCCGGATCTGCCCGCCGTGGTGCTGCTTGATCTTGGCCTGCCACGTCTGGGTGGCCTGGAGGTACTGGAGCGATTGCGTGCCGACCCACGCACCGAGCTGCTGCCGGTGGCCATCCTGACCTCCTCGGACGAAGAGCAGGACCGGCTGCAGAGTTACCGTAACGGAGCCAACAGCTTTGTGCGCAAACCGCTGGATTTCGCAGAGTTTGCCGAAGCTGTGTCGCAGGTGGGCGTTTACTGGATGGCAGTGAACGATCCGCCAGTGTTTTGAGGTAAGTATGACAAAACCAATCCATGTTCTGGTCATTGAAGACACCCCGGCTGACTTTCTGTTGCTGCAGCGTCAGCTGCGTAAGGACGGCCTGGACACCGAGTGTCTGCGAGTCGAAAGCGAGCAGCAGTTCTGGGAGGCACTGGACATTGGCAGTTGGGACGTGCTGATTTCAGACTATAACGTACCGGGGGTGGATGTCATCCAGTTGCTTTCCCATGCCCATGCGCGTTATCCCGACCTGCCATTCATTCTGGTTTCCGGAGCAGTGGGCGAGGAAGTGGCTGTCGACCTGCTCAAGCAGGGCGCAGCAGATGTCGTGCTGAAGGATCGTCTCTCCCGACTGGCACCCGCTATCGAGCGCGCCTTACGTGATGTTCAGGATCGTTGTGATAAGTTGGCGGTGACCAGCCAGTTGCAACGACTCAACCGACTGTATGCCGTACTGGGTGACATTAATGAAGCGATTGTGCGTTGTCATGACCCGGACAGGCTGTTCACCGAATGTTGCCGCATTGCCGTAGATCAGGGAGGTTTCCGAATGACCTGGGTGGGTTCCATCGACTCTGACCGCAATGAACTCGTGATCCTTACCCATAGTGGTGAGGTGGGTGATTATCTGCAACAGCTACAGATCCGTCTGCTGGATAATAGCCTTGTCCAGGGCCCCACCGGTCGTGCCCTGCGAGAAGGAAGGGCCAACGTTTGCAACGATATCGCGCAAGACGAGCGCATGGCTCCCTGGCGTGAGCAAGCCCTGCACATGGGATACCGTTCTTCCGCCGCCTTCCCGATCAAAGTTGACGGTGAAGTGCGTTACACCTTCTCACTTTATTGCGATCAGGTGGAATTCTTCGATACCTCGGAGCTCAATTTGCTGGACAGGCTGTCCGAGAATCTCGGCTATGCGCTGGACGCGATCAATGCGGAGACACAACGCCAGACGGCCCAGTCAGCTCTGAAGGCCAGTGAGGAACGTTTTGACCTGGCCATGCGCGCCAGTAACGATGGCCTGTGGGACTGGAATCTGATTACCAATGCGGTGTATTACTCACCCCGCTGGAAGGCCATGCTCGGCTTCCGCGAAGATGAACTGGATAATCATTTCAGTACCTGGGAGCGCCTTGTTGATCCGGAAGGAAAAGACCGGGGCATGAAGCTCACCAACGACTGCCTGATCGGGAAGAGTGAGGGAATGGAAGTGATATATCGCATGCGCCACAAGGCTGGCCACTGGGTGGATGTCCTTTCCCGCGGTATGCTGGTGCACGATGCTAACGGTAAGCCGGTGCGTATGGTAGGTACGCACGTCGATATCAGCGAGCAAGTCAAGGCTGAACGTGAACTGGCCGAAGCGCAGCGCATTGCCCACCTGGGGCACTGGAGGCTGGATCTACTGCGGGAAGAGTTGACCTGGTCGGACGAGGTCTATCGTATCTTCGAAATAGATCAGGAAGAATTCAAGGCTACCTATGCTGCCTTCCTGCAACGGATCCATCCTGACGATCGCGAGGGTGTGGATCGCGCCTACCGGACTCACCTGGATTCCGCTGCTCCCTACGAAATTTCACACCGTCTATTGTTTGCGGATGGCCGCACCAAATATGTCCTCGAACGCTGCGAAACAGAACGTGATGCACAGGGTGCAGCGCTCTACTCGCTGGGTACGGTACTGGATATCACCAAGCAAAAGTTACTGGAACAGGAGTTACGCGATAGCGAACAAAAATCACTCGCTATTCTCGACAGCGTGCCGGAGACCGTGCTGGTGGTGGATCGGGATGGTCTCATCCTGCGCGCCAACATTCAGGCGGAGCGGATGTTCGGTTACCCACCGAAGGAACTTCAGGGCCAGAACGTGGATTGCCTGTTACCTGACCAGTATCGAGGACACCATGCGCAATTGCGCAACATATTTATGGCACATTCAGAGAACCGGCGGATGGGTAAAGAGCTGGACCTGAAAGCGCATCGCTTCGACGGCAGCGAGTTTCCAGTGGAAGTCAGCCTGACCCCGCTGGTGAGCGGTGACCAGCAACAGGTGATCGTCGCAATTCACGACATCTCCGAGCGCAAGACGAGCGAGAACCTGATCAGCATGGATCGTGAGCAACAGGCCATTCTGCGGGAACTGCTGGAAACCGCCCTGTATAACCGACCACTGGTAGAAACTCTGCAAAAATGCCTGGAGCGGCTATTGGCGATTTCCTGGCTTTCCCTGCTGCCCAAGGGAGGGATTTTACTCATGGCGGAGGATGGCCAGAACCTGGAACTGATGGTCTCACACAATCTCTCAGCTCAGATCCAGTCCCTCTGCGCCCATGTGCCGCTTGGCTACTGTCATTGCGGCCAGGCTGCTTCCAGCGGCCTGATGCAGTTTTCCAAATGTCTCGACGAACGGCATGATATTACCTATCCTGATATAGTGGATCACGGCCACTACAACCTGCCGCTGGTGTCAGATGAGTCAGTCCTCGGCGTACTGGTGCTGTACCTCCCACTGGGGTTCGAGCGTGATGCGCAGAAAGAGCAGTTTCTCGCCTCGGTGGCCGGTATTCTGGCCGGGCTGATCAGTCGCAAGCAGGCAGAAATCGAACTTATACAGCACCAGGAGCACCTGGAGGATTTGGTGGATGCCCGCACCATCGATCTGGAGCAAGCGAGGGAGATCGCAGAGAGCGCAAATCAGGCCAAGAGCACTTTCCTGGCGATGATGAGCCACGAGATCCGTACGCCAATGAACGCGATGATGGGTATGCTGGAACTGGTCGGTATGCATCGCCTTAACGAAGAACAGGCCAGAATGCTGGAAGTAGCACAGGAATCGGGCAACTCCCTGCTGTCGATTATCGATGACATCCTGGACTTTTCCAAGATAGAGGCTGGTAAGCTGTCGATCCATCCGGAGCCAGCCTCAATCACAGAACTGATTGAGTTGACCGCGCTGACCTATCTGACTATTGCCAGCAGTAAGGGTCTGTTGCTTATTAGCAGCATTTCAGAAAATATCAGTGCTTATGTATTAATGGATCGGCTACGCATACGCCAGATCCTGAATAACCTGCTTTCCAACGCCATCAAGTTTACCTTGCAAGGCAAAATCGAAATTAAGGCCGAGTTGATCGAGCACCGCGATGACGCTGATGTGGTGCGATTTACGGTGGCCGACACCGGCATCGGTATCAGTCCAGAAAACCAGCAGAATCTGTTCCAGGCCTTTAGCCAGGCCGAAGTCGATACTACTCGGCGTTTCGGTGGTACGGGTTTAGGACTGGCTATAAGCCGCAGGCTATGTAACATGATGGGAGGACAAATGGAACTGAAAAGTGTACTCGGCCAGGGTACGTCCATTCACGTTACCCTGACCCTGCCGGTGGTTGAGTCCAAACTTGTACCTCGCACAAGTGCCGTATCCCGTAGGGTAAATGGACAATCAGCGACGGTCGCATCGGTCATACCTACTATTGCCGAAGCCAGATCGACGGGCAGTCTGATCCTGCTGGTAGATGATCATCCGACCAACCGTGAAGTATTGATACAACAACTCAATATGCTCGGCTATGCTTCGGAGGAGGCCACCACCAGTCTCGAAGCTCTGGAGAAATGGCGCGCGGGTGAGTACGGCCTGCTGATCACCGACTGTCATATGCCGGACATGGATGGCTATCAATTAACCCGCGAGATTCGCCGTCTGGAAACTGAAACCAGGCGCAGGTATATGCCGATTCTGGGCTGGACGGCTGATGTGCTGCATGGTGAAGAGGCTTGCCGGTCTGCTGGCATGGATGACAATCTGGCCAAGCCCTCGAATCTGCAGAGCCTGCGGGATAAACTCGAATCTTTTATCTCTGTGGACACCGAACAGGTAAACGCAGTGTCTCCCAACTCAACTCAGGAGGTTACTTCAGAGTTGCATGCAGATGACCTGAAAGGGGTACTGGATCCGACTCCGTTAAAGGAACTGTCCGGAGGAGATAAGGATATGGAAGACATAATCCTGGCTCGTTTCTGGAAGGCAGCTCAAGTTGATGGAGAGGCCCTTGGTCAGGCGCTTATCAGTCATGATGCCAATGCTGTGGCCAGCCTGGCTCATCGCATGAAGGGTGCTGCCAGACTGGTTGGTGCAACTGAACTGACTCGTATCTGCGAAGCACTGGAGCAGGCCGGCAGGGAGCCGGACTGGTCAGGGTTTGAACAGAGCCAGTCAGAGTTTAGCGGTGCTCTGAAGCGGTTTGAACAGGCAATATTTAAATCAAAATGATAATTTTCCTTATATGAAAATAATGAAGTCTCTTATAGGTGATTGTAATGGAACCTGAACAGTTAGCACGGCTCAGTTTTATGGTTATAGAGGATCAAAAGTTCCAGCGTGAAGCGTTGGTATTATTGCTCAATAGTATCGGTGCCCAGCATGTACTGGAAGCTGAGCATGGGCAGTCTGCGCTGGAGCAGCTGAAAAAGTTACACACTACCATCGACATCATCCTGTGCGACGTCGACATGCCTACAATGGATGGTATGGCCACCATGCGGCATTTGTCTAATATGGATTACCCGGCTTCCATCATTCTGGTGAGTGCAGTGGGTCATGCTCTTCTCACCTCGATTGAAGCCATGACAAGAGCCTATGGCCTGAAATTGCTCGGTGTCATGCCTAAACCGCCGTCGCGCGGCATATTGCAGTCCCTGCTAAATAACCATACCAGTTCAATCAATAAACCTCGGGGTGTTGTTATTCGTGGTGTGCCTGTCACTTTGCAGGATATAGATTCTGCCCTCAAAAAAGGTGAATTTATACCGTATTTTCAACCCAAAGTGTCTATGAAAAGCGGCAAAGTCGTCGGTTTTGAGGCGCTGATACGCTGGAACAACCCTGCCCGGGGGTTGTTGATGCCAGGTGCCTTCCTGAAAATCGCGGAAGAGGGTGGTTTGATGGATCGCCTGACCTGGGTAATGCTGGAGAAATCTGCAGCCATTTGCAAGAAATGGCGAGATCAGGGGTTAAAGTTGTCCGTATCGGTCAATCTGTCGCTGAGTTCTTTGAGCCGCATTGAGTTGGCCGAGCGAATCATTGAAGTCATCACCCGGCAGGGGCTACAACCTGACGGTATGATTATGGAGGTCACCGAAAGTGCGGCTATGACCGATATAGGACATTGCATTGAAAATCTGGCACGTCTTCGATTACACGGTTTTGGTCTTTCCATCGACGACTATGGCACCGGCTATTCTTCCATGCAGCAATTGACCCGGGTACCCTTTACCGAACTTAAGATTGATCAGTCCTTCGTTATGGGCGCCAGCCAACATGAAAGCGCACGTCTGGTGGTGGAGTCCAGCCTGGATATTGCCAGAAAAATGGGCCTTCAATCTACCGTGGAAGGTATCGAAACGGCAGAGCAATGGGTCATGCTCAGAAATATGGGCTGCGACATCGCGCAGGGTTACTGGATAGCCAGACCGATGCCGGAATCAGCTATAATAGGTTGGGTTGAGAGATGGAATAGAACCTCCAATCAACTACCCGATGCTCCCCTGCAGTCAGCGCTGAAAGTTTTGCTGGTAGAAGATGAGGATTTCCAGCGCGACACTTATGCCGACATGGTAACACAGCTTGGGTTTGGCTGGGTTCGTACGGCAGAGAATGTAGCCGAAGCGCTATTACGCCTGGCTGAATCCGACTATGACCTGATTATAACCGATGTCCAGTTAGGTGGACCCACCGGGCTCGATCTGGCTGAACTGATCCGCACCAGGCAAACCCCGGCGAGTCCGGCGACGCGTATCATCGTGATGACCGCACACGATCAGGATCAGGACATGATGCTAGGTTCCATCGCACTGGATATCAATGGTTTAACCACCAAACCTGTGCCCCCGCGAGTCATGCGAGAAGTTATCCTGAATGCCATGAAAGAAGAATTTATCCCGCGCGATTGTTCCACCTATACAGAATCGACCCGGGAGGAACCCGTTGCCCCAGTGTCGACTACCCTGATACGAGTCGATGAGTTTGCAGAAACCGCTAACAACCCTGTCGATTGCCTGCGAATCCCATTGGACAAGCTGTTACCCGGCATGACCCTCGACGAGACCGTGTATTCAAAGGATAAAATTCTTGTGCTATCTTCAGGCTTTAAGCTTACCGACAGTGTAATCAATCGCTTACAGGATATCCGCAAAGTACTGGCCTGTTCGGATATCCAGGTTGTTTGCCCCGAGTCTTCTGAGGTGGATTAGTCAAAATAGAAAGCATGAAAGATTTTGCGACAGGTCATATAGTACTATTTCAATGTAAAGATTTAATTTTGACATGCGTAAGATTGACCTCGTTGTTATTCATCAACAGGATGCGCCACTGTTTACTAGCCTGGTTTCGTTGCTATCGAGGGATAGCAAGAAATTATTCCATTCAGGACCTTTATGAAGAAAGAATCAACACTCAGTAAAACCGGCTTATTGGAGGAGATCGAACAGCTTCGTACTGAAAACGCACGCCTCAGGAAAGCACAGGGAATGGATAAAGCGGAACAAATCGCGATAGATAAAATCACAGGGAAAGCTGATGAAAACATGACGCAGTCGATCATTGAGAATACCCATAGCGTGATCTATGTGAAGGATCTTGAAGGAAAATACCTGCAAATCAATGCCCGCTTTGAAAACCTGTTAAAAATTAAACGTAATGCGATTATTGGCCATACCGATTACGATATTTTACCCACTGAAATGGCCGATACTTTTCGTGAAAACGATTGCGAGGTTCTGAACAGGAAACAACTCATAGAGTTCGAGGACAGGGTTCCTTTGAACGGTGTGATGCATACCTACTTAACGATGAAGTTTCCACTGCTCGATGCAAATCAGAAAATCTATGCAATCGGTGGAATATCTACCGATATTACGCTGCAAAAGGAATTGCTGCACAACGCGATTAGAAACGAAGAATTGCTGAAAGAGGCCCAGACCTTAGCTCATCTCGGTAACTGGAGTCATGATCTGATCAGTGGTCAGGTTAGCTGGTCTGATGAACATTTTCGTCTGTTCGGTTATCAGCTGAATTCCATTGTCCCCGGATATGAGCATTTTATTAATGCGGTCCATCCCGATGATCGCGACATGCTATTTACCAGGATTGACAATGCAATAAGGCTTAATAAGAATGAAACTTATTCAGTTGAGTTCCGGGTTTTGATTAATACTAAAATTCGTTACCTGAGTACGAGGTTCCAGGTCGAATTTGATGCGACGGGTAAAGCGCTGAGACGGTTTGGCACCAGTATGGATATCACCGACAGGAAACTGGTCGAACAGGATCTTTTGAAAAGCCGCGCACTGCACGAATCCGCACAGCAGCTGGTTAGCCTGGGGCATTGGGAACTGCAACATAAGGGAATAAAAAAACTCTTCTGGTCCGATCAGGTGTATACAATATTCGAGCTGGACAAGAGTTGTTTTAACCCATCTTATGATAAGCTTTTCGATGCCATTCACCCGGAAGACAGGGAACAGACGAGAAAGGCATTTACAGAGTCAGTCACTAACCACTCCCAATATAATATTATTCATCGACTACTGATGCAGGATGGAAGAATAAAATTCGTACAGGAAATTGGCAGTACGAGTTATAACGATGCGGGAGAAGCACTCACCACTATCGGTACCGTACAGGATATCACGGCTATCCATAAAGCCGCATTAACCATGCAGCAGGCTTACGCAGAATTGCAATTAACTCTGGATAAACGATCCGATGATTTGAGTGAGTTGAGTGAGCAGGTTGAGCAGGGTGTGCTAAAGCATATGGAGATGGTGAAAACGCTCAGGGATGAGCGTGATTTTGTCAAAAGCCTGATTGATATCGCACAGGTGATCATACTGGTACTGGACAAGGATGGCAGAATCGTACGTTTCAACCCTTATCTGACCAGTCTTACGGGGTATTCGCTGTCCGAGACCAGGGGTAAAAACTGGTTCGAAACCTTTATCCCCGATATTCACCATTCGAGTCTAAAACGACTCTTCAACATGAGTGTTGCTGGCGCTAAAGTCAGGGGGAATGTCAATCCCATCCTGACCAAAGATGGTGCGGAACGAATCATAGAGTGGTGGTCCGATCCTATGCTCAATGTCTACGGAGAGAGCAGCGGGCTGTTGGCTATAGGTCAGGATATCACCCAGCACCAACAGATCATCAACGAGCTGGAAACTGAACGTCTACTATTACGCACCCTGATAGAAGAAAGCTCGTCGATTATCTGTTACAAAAACAGGCAGGGCAGATGGTATGTAGCCAACAAGGCAATTTTGAATTTATTTGGATTGCATAACATTCAATATAAGGGCATGTCGAATCAGCATATGTTTGAGTTAGTAGATCCTGTTGTACGTGATGCTTTTGAGACTTGCATTGGCTGGGAGGAAGATGTCTGGAAAAACAGGGCTCCAATTACTAAAGATTTAAAGATACCTCAGGCCGACGGCTCGAATAAAATTTACCAGATAACAAAAAAGCTTCTTTATAATCAACTCAACAAGGCTGAAGCTATTCTGGTCATAGGGCATGATATAACCGATAGAGAAATAGCTAAACGCCAACGTCTGGCAGAAATGAGGCAACAAAAGAATTCCCTGGTGAGAGAGGTGCATCACCGCATTAAGAATCATTTACAGGGACTAAAAGGTCTGCTCAATTTACACAAAAATAACAACCCCGAATATGATCAAGCTCTTAATGAAGCAATCAGCCAGATTAATTCGATAGCGGTTGTTTATGGACTACAATCGCAGAATCAGGATACGAGTATTTACTTTTACGAGATGCTGGGTGCCATCATTGAGGATATTGAAAAGCTGGATAAATTAGATCTAGCCCTCATTCTTGACCCGCAACAAATTAATTTTCAGATTGATGCCAATCAGGCCGTGGCGCTGTCCCTGGTAATAAATGAATTACTCATGAATGCTTTAAAACATAGGCGAATTCTGGATATCGATGCTGGAGTCGATGTCCAGGTCAGTAGTCGATCTGAGGGTGAAGTTACTTTCCTTTACATAGAAAATAACGGTGTTCTCCCGCAAGGCTTCAACTTTCAGGCGGGCACGGGTTTAGGGACTGGCCTGGAGCTGGTAAAAACCATGTTGCCATCGAAAGGGGCAAGTTTAAGATTATTTCAGCAAGGTGACCGGGTAGAAGCAGAGCTTGAACTCTGTGCGCCTTTAATCAAACAGCAGGCTGTAACCCCAGGTAGTAATGAAAATGGAGAAAATAATGATTGAAAAAGAGTGCAGACTGTTGCTGGTTGATGATGACAGGATCATTTTGGCTACTTTTTCCAAACAACTGAAAAATGCGGGCTTTGACGTCATCGTGGCCAATAGTGGTGAACAGGGTTTAGAGCTGGCGAGCAGGGATAACGCCATTGATCTGGCTATTATTGATGTTGGAATGCCCGGTATCAGCGGACTTGAAATGGCTCAACAATTAAAACCTTTAGGGATTGCCTGGATTTTTTTATCGGCCTATGACGATCAGGCGACGGTTGAAAGTGCCGTTAATGAAGGTGCCATGGGTTATCTGGTGAAACCGATCGATGTATCAAAAGCAATTCCTACCATCCTCTCAGGTATTAAAAGGGCCCGAGATATCGATAATTATATAGACACAGAGGCTCGTCTCAGTGGAGCGCTCGAAACAGGAAGTCAGGTCAACGTCGCGGTTGGTATGCTCATGGAACGGCATAATCTGGGTAGGCAGCAGGCCTTTGATATGATGCGAAATAAGGCGCGTTCAGAGCGACGCAAGGTAAAGGATGTTGCGCTGGAGGTTTTACATGCATGGCATATCTTTAATTTTATTGAAGATAAAAAAGCAGGTCATGCAATAACCGTTTCTCAAAACAGAAAAATCCATGTCGTTAGTTTCAGTTAAAAACAGATAGTTTACAATATCAATGTATAAGATTTGATCCACAGTTTACAAATTGAAAGTAGGTCGAAGATCAACATAGATAGTGAATTTTATACCTCTAAATTCCAAGATTTTTTGGGAATAATTGATCCGCAATATGTGAAAAGTAAAAAAATGGCTATTTGCGGGATGATTGGCAGTCTCTTTAAGGAGGCACAGTACTGTATAGTTAACATGCCATAGCTATATGAATCAGGATACTTATTATGACTTCAGGGCAGCAGTGTAATCTATGACTAGATTTCAATCCTGGTATTTACTTTTGTCGCGACAAGAAAATTTTTTCCGTACGAATGATTGATATGACGGTGAAAAATATTGATGAGTTTGTGTTCGTTACCCCAGAAAAAATAACTGGCAAATTTTGCACCTTTTTAGCAATTCATTCGTCATCACTGAACATTAGCACTTTACAATTAACTTATTGGATGAATATTATGAAAAAAATAGTATTAGGTTTCTTATTGTTTTCAAGTCTTTTAACCGGGATTGCACAGGCAGATCGCGGTTTTTTAGTCGATGCTGAATGGTTATCAGAGCATATTGAAGACGATAATCTGGTCGTTCTTGAAGTGAGGTATCATCCACACAGGTATTACACCATCGGCCATATCCCCGGTGCAATACAGGTTCAACGGTTTAAAGATCTTGGAGACAATGATGGCAATCCGATTATGAGGATCCCATCAAAAGAGGTATTTCAGGCTCGTTTACGAAACTGGGGAATTAATAATGATTCAACTGTAGTTATTTATGATGACTCCAGTACCGCACTAGCCTCACGAGTCTATTTTTTACTGGATTTGTTTGGTTTTAATATGGATCAGGTCAAAATCCTGGGTGGTGGGACGATTGAATGGTCCGCTTTTGAAGAGATGACGAAAGATAAAACAGTGATTGAAACGGGTAATGTGACTTTAAAAGACCGCAATGAAAATAAAGTGGTCGAATGGACCGATATTTATGATGATGTAGTTTCCCGTCGAGATCCTTCGGTTTTTTTGCTGGATGCACGCCCACATGATATGTATACCGGTGAAGTAATCAAACATTCTATTCTTGCCGGTCACATTCCTGGCGCTGTTAACATAGTCAGCCTTGAGGGTACTGAGTCACAAAAATGGATCACTGAGAAAGGTTTAAGCGATATGTATCAATCCATTGGAAAAGATAAAACGGTATATCTGTATTGTCATGATGGGTTTCGCATGAGCCTGGCCTACGTACAACTTAAAAGTCTGGGTTATAAAGATGTCCGGTTGTATGACGGAGGTTGGTCTCATTGGGGTAATCGACTTACTTTGCCTACAGTTGAAGGTGAAAAGCCTTATGCCGGGGATTATGACCTGTAATCCGACAGTTATTGGTGATTAGTCTTTTGCCAGCATGAAGTATTGCCATACTGGCATTTGAACTTATCACCGAAAAAGACACCGTCAATGTGTATGCGCTGGTAGGAGAAATTGGGCCACGAAGTTATGAGGAGCATGCTCTAACTTAACACACCATGGGTTCTATAGTTTGCAAAGGAGGGTTCATTTTTCACCTATGGAGAGGAGTTGACACAATAAGATGATTGGAAGGTCCGTAGTTCACTGGTTTTCAGAGCTCTCATCTCTGAATCTAATAGGCAGATATCACTGAAGGGCTGGTCACTAATTTAAAGTACCGATGTCACTGGATTTGAACTCAACGACATTTTTGTCGGTAATGGTTCAGCAAGTAATTTTGTGATCGTCGATGAGAATACCTATCGAGCCGATATAACTCCGGATGGCTCTGGAAACGTTAGCATTGATGTAGTGACCAACGTTGCCCAGGACGCTTCACTGAATGGAAACACACCTGCATTACTGGTTGTTACTATACTGACTACTAATGCAGACAATGATGGTATTCCGGACAATGTTGAATGCCCTGCAGGATGGCGATGGTCGGATCGATAACTTCACTGACTCCAAAAACGATGGACTGGATGACGCTATCGATCCCACTATGTCCCCTGTGGATACTGATGCTGATTCCACGCCTGACTTCAGAGACCTGGACAGTGATGGTGATAGTTTAAAAGATCTATTTGATTCTGCCGGGTTGAGTAATGCATTTGACAGTATTAATAAAGGTATTTTAGATAAGCTGCTGGATGTGGACATTGATGGTCTTGGTGATGTGGTAGATCCTGATGTACCAGGCGGTATCGCGGGTACAATTTTATCCAACCCGGATACAGACGGTGACAGGCAATCCAATTACCGCGACACTGACAGTGATAACGATGGCTTGGGTGACGTTTTAGAACTGGTTGATACGAACTGAGACGGAATTCTGGATGGGCTGCAAAAATGTGACGGGCTGGAAACTGCAGTGCGTTGCACCGGTAGTTTCAGTCCAATGATGCTACTGTTGTTTTTGTCACTGCATTATTTAAGCTTAGAAAGTCTTTCTCCCGGTTGACTGTCGCCGCTTGACTGGTATTGATGGGCAGTACTTTTTCAGCGAATGCCGAAGATATCAATGAATGTGGTCTACATAACCCGTTAGACTCTGATGAAAATGATGACTTAGCCAGGTGCTTCTATGTCGGTGCGAGCTGGTTGGCCAGCACGCATGTTGACCCGGAAGGCTCGGCTTTTGACTGGAGCACCAATGATAATAGCGATGCCGGTTATAATCTGTTTGTCGGCTGGCATTTTAAACCGCGCTGGTTTGGTGAACTGAGTTATGCCGATTTGGGTGAAGCCGGTTTATCGAACAGTAACCCGAGCATTACCGGTAGCGAGAAAATATCGTATAAAATTCCTGCCCTGCATGGGGTGCTGCTGCCAACGACACAGTCTGTGCTTAGTCATTGTGCCTGGAAATGATGTTCCTTGCTGACGAAGAGGTAGCCAGTCAATGGTTGTCCGAGTCGCCAGATACACGTGAAATTTTCTATCTGCAATCCGCGGTTGAGTTTTCCGCCGCTTTCTTCGTGCCACTTAGCGAGAAGTGCCGTACCGCAGCGTAAAAGGTAGAGTGACCCTATCTACAAATAATTTTTAGATTATTTCAGAAGACTGAGGAAGTCATTTATCAATATTATAAGGCTAAGCAGTAATTTATTTATGCCGCCAGCTGCCACACTTAATATGTTAAATGGTAAATTTTGACTGCAGGTTTCAAGAAGGATACTGTAAATATTATAACTATATCGATCCTAACCTGAACTGTTCAACGGGCGATTTAATACACCGTTGAACAGCTCATGGTCCCCCTACAAAGTAATAATTTGATCAGGCATATTCCCTGAAAGGGCACCATACAAATTTGGGAAGCAACCAATAGTCGCTCCTTCCACTAGCATGCCATCTATTTCACGTTCATAGGCGCATTGATCACAAGCCATTAATAACATACCAGTATCGGCGGCAACTTTAGCAAGACGTTCTCCAAGAGGATTATTTTTTTGTAAAACGTAGGTGTTATCCTCAAAGAAAAACATTCCAACAACTTCCACTCCGTGTGCATTTTCTTCCAACTGTGGAAGAATCATTTTTCCTAGTTTGTATGAAACTGAGTGACCTTGTGTAGAAAATATATATGCGACTTTCATTTTTTTGTTCCCTCATTCTAAGTATGGTTAATATTTTTATTGGTATAAGAGATTTATCAGCTTGGCATTAAATTGAAATATGCTGCTGAATCTTCTCATGTAGAGGTTTGTTCATCAACGGATGCTTTTCTACACTTTATACGTATTCAGTCTAACTAGTGGCTACGATCTGAATCGCCACAACAGGGTAATTCGTCCGAATACACTGCAAACCGGACTAAGGAGATAACGGAACATCGGTTTTCAGTTAAATCAGCGAAATTATCAATTTATTCGATTAGTCTTAAATATGGAGAGGGTGTGTGAAAACTATTTTCGAAAAAGGTATTATGGTAAATACATGCATAATTTAACCATTTTACAGGCATGAAGTGGAAAATAAGCTCTGAATCAACTGTTTATACTTTCCTAAAGTGACAATGAATTTTAGTGATTTACCTATTTTCGAGTTTTCACACAGTCTGTGGACTTAGCGGCCGTTCATTAATATTGGGAGAAGGAAAAAATATTTATAAACTTGATTAGGATTTTAGGGACTACAATGCCAACCATTACTCTAATATTATATGCTATCAGATAGGGCAATTATAAATTTAAGATCCCGTAATCCCGGTGCTGGATTTCAGCGCCTTTACTTTAAACTTAAACACTTCGCATTAAATAAGTACATTGGTATCTGGTCCTAATGATAATTGAGCCATTGCTACTTATTTAAGTCAGTTATTTATCCAATTTTTCCCATGCTTTGAGTATGTGTAACTGATCATTTGTTGCCATCCTTCAGCGTGATTGTGATTGAATCTGACGCCAGGCCACCGATCCCGGTACAATTAAGGCTGAACTTACTTTCCTTTTTCAGACCGCTGATAGTTTGGGCTCCAGAAAAACTCTTGGTGCCTGACCAGTCACTCAAAGCAATGCAGCTATCGGCATGTGAGCTTGACCAGCGTAGGGTGGTGGAACCATTGATTGCTACCTCGGGTGGGCTGGCTGTCAGCTTTACCGTGGGTGGAGGTGCTGGATCAACTCTGACCCTGGCGGCATCAACACCTTCACCACCGCCTCCACCGGCTATACTGCAGGAAAGAATAAACTGGCTATCCCTGTTGAGATGTTTGATGGTTTGCATGCCGCTGCGGCCTTTACTGCCGAACCAGTTACCTGAGGCCCTGCAGATATCGGCATTCAGATTGTTCCAGCTGAGCGTTGTTGAGTCGTTATAGGATATCTTTGCGGGGGTGGCTGTCAGATTTACCCGTGGAACTGTTATACCGTCTTCAAATACTTTAATACTCACTCTCTCATTTACTTCTCCTTGTGGGCCGCTGCAGATCAGGCGGAATTCGCTGTTGGTTTCAAGTCTCTCTATGTTGAGAGATCCATTGAGTTCTTTCTGACCTGACCAGTCACCAACAGCGATACAGTTGTTTACATGCTGGCTTGACCAGGTGAGTGTTGTTGATTCCTGAAATGCAATGCTTAAGGGGCTGGCTGACAGGTTTAACCGCGGTATTTCCGGAGCCCGAACTTTAACCAGTACGGAGTCACTGATCTCGTTACCTGAATAAAAACAATTTAAAATGTAAATACTGTCTCTGGTAAGAGGGCCCAGGGTTTTGGAGCCGGTAGACTTTATATTTCCAGACCAGTCGCCCGAAGCAATACAATAATCAACCGCCGTGGCTGCCCAGGACATGGTGAAAGTAGCATTGTAATCAATACTATCTGGAACAGGGTTCAGACTGATTTCAGGTTGGCTTTTATCTGTTTTATTACAGGCAGAAAGTAGTACAACAAAGATCCATGAAAATATTATGATGGTTTTCAACATATATAGTCCACTGAGGTGAGAGTCGGTTTGATTAAATGCCTGTTCAGCAGGAAACTGTGCCGACAAGAAGTATAGAAAGTATAAAATCTATAACCACCGGCAACAAGCGCGATAACTGGTACTGTCAGGTAAAGGCCTGAGAGGCCGGACTGATGGTATGAATAATACAAATAAGTTTACCATGGATAGCGCTTTCCTACCGAGATCCTCAACCATGCGGTCTGGCTATTACATGTGAAGAGCGTATTTTTGAATTTATAAGGTGCATCAAGGTCTTGTATAGACGACCTACATAGAAGTAGGAAGTGCAGTTCATGTTTGGAACTATTTACTGCCTTTTATGATTATTCAGGATCATAGGTTCTTTCTCAGCTATCGCGATGTTGAGGATCTTCCGGCTGAGCGCGGAATTGTTGTTTCTTACGAGCCTATTCGCAACTGGTGTAATAAATACGGCCCAGATTACGCTCGATCCATCAAAAAGCGCAGAGGTACACTGGGCGAAATATGGTACATGGATGAGGTTTTTATTAGCATTGATGTTAACATCTTTATCGGTGGCGAGCAGTAGACCAGGCAGGAGATGTTCTCGATACTCTGGTGCAAAAGACACGGATTTAGCTCTAAATTCAAGTTATTCGTCACCTGGCCGACCGGCACATTGACTAAGAGGGTATTCCACAGATCAGCGCCGCCTTTACAGCATGAATAATAACGCCGCGTGGCTATTCCCAGTCGACGATGACGATTAGACACCGACAGACAGGTCGGAATGACCTGAGTCCCTTAAGTCATCGTGGTTTCATACTAGCCTTCTCAGGCGTCCTGGATGGATGCTCCAGGGTTGCCTGATGAACGGCTGGAGATGTAGGTGCGCTACCGCACAGAATAAATCGGAAACGGGGCGTAAGGTGAATTTCGACCGTGTCATATCGACGGCAGGTGGTGTTGAGTTGATCTCAACCAAAACTGTCTGGCGCATAAGCGCAAGCCGGATTCAAACCACTAAGCCGTAGTTTGACAGCACGGTGTTGGTCAACCTGACACGGCAAGACCTGAAAGATGCCCCGCCTTACAACACGGCGATGCAACTGAATCGTTTGCAGGAAATGAACATCTTCAAACATTATGGACAACCCGGTTATTGGGAGGACGTGGTGAAACGTGACGCGTCAATACCACATAATTAGGCCTGTGTCAGGACCGGGCACGGGGAAAGATCCTGTCGCCTTATGATCTTTCACAGCACATCCACGACTTGACGTCATGGTGTTGAATCTCGTGTTAACCTGAAACTAAAACAAAGGAGCATCTAATGCCCATACAACTCAATGAAGAAAACAGCGGCAAGCTGCTCGTCGTTCACGTCAGCGGCAAGCTGGTAAAGGACGATTATACAGAGCTGGTGCCTGCATTCGAGCGACTTGTCAAGCAGCACGGAAAGATGCGCCTGCTGTTCGACATGTCCGATTTTCACGGCTGGGAAGCCAGCGCGGCATGGGAGGACTTCAAGTTCGGCATCGAACACTACGCCGATATCGAGCGCATGGCGATGGTCGGAGAAAATAAGTGGCAGGAGGCGATGACGGTGTTCGCCAAACCGTTCACCAAAGCCGAGGTGCGATACTTCGATCATGGCGATGCCGCTGCTGCGCGCAAGTGGTTGAACGAAGCGTAGTAACTTCTGCTGCAAGGCAAAGGAGCAACGGGGCTTGAGCTACAGATCAACTTACCAATGGAAATAATCAAAGGATAATTTTATGAAAACAGAAACAGATAAATCCCCGAAAGGTTCAAAAGTCTACATTATTGGTAGCGGAATTTCTGGACTTGCGAGTGCTATATATTTAGAAAAAGATGCTGGCGTTGCGGGTGAGAATATTTACATTTTAGAAAAAGATTCCATTCCAGGTGGAGCCACTGATGGTGCTGGTGATAAAGAGAAAGGATATGTGGTACGTGGTGGAAGAATGCACGAAATGCACTACGAATGTTATTGGGAGCTGCTTTCTCATATTCCGTCACTGGAAAATCCAGATATTTCTATTAGAGATGAATCTTATGACTTTAATGAGCGCTTCGTGTCAAACGGACAGGCGCGTCTATTGAAAGATGGAAAAAAGCTGGATGTGTCTTCTTATGGATTATCATTTAAACAGCAAACAGATTTTGTAAAATTAACCTTCGTTTCAGAGCATTCACTTGGCAATCAACGAATAGAAGACTGGTTTGATCAGGATTTTTTTGATACCAATTTCTGGTATATCTGGACAACCATGTTTGCATTCCAGAAATGGAGCAGTGTTGCCGAAATGAGAAGGTATATGAAAAGGTTTATCCATCTTATCGATGGCCTGCCAAGACTGGGTGGTGTTATGCGTACCAAATACAACCAATACGACTCTTTAGTAAGACCTGTAAAAAAATACCTGGAAGCAAAAGGTGTGAAGTTTCAAATGGGCAAGGAAGTTGTTGATATTGATTTCAATTTATCCGCAGACAAAAAGAGTGCCACAGTACTGCACCTTAAAGATAAAACTGAAATAGTGCTTCGAAAAAATGATTTTGTGTTTATCACAAATGGCTCTATAACAGATAGCACGGACAATGGAAGCTGGGATACTCCTGCGAAATTGAAAGGTCTGGAACAATCCGGATCCTGGAAGTTGTGGAAAAAACTGGCAATAAAAGATAAGGCTTTCGGCAATCCTGATCCATTCTGTGACAATATTGATCTGCAAAAATGGTACTCATTTACCGCAACCATGAAAGACAGTACATTCCTCGATTATATGGAAAACTTCTCGGGCAATGTCGATGGAACAGGTGGTCTTGTTACGTTGACAGACTCCAACTGGCTCATGTCATTTGTCATAGCGCGACAACCTCACTTTCCAGACCAGCCTGATGACGTTAAAATTTTTTGGGGCTATGGACTCTATCCGGATAGAAAAGGCAATTACATAGACAAAACAATGGCAGAGTGCAGCGGTGCTGAAATGCTGGAAGAGCTTTATTTCCATTTGAAAATTCAACACATCATGCAACCGGTTACACAAGCCGGAAAGGTCAATTGTATCCCGGTCGCTATGCCGTTTATTGATAGTCTTTTTATGCCCAGAGAACTGGGTGACAGGCCCAAAGTTGTACCAGATGGAGCCACCAATTTCGCCTTTTTAGGACAGTTTGCCGAAGCACCGGAAGATTGTGTATTTACCGTTGAATATTCTGTTAGGACAGCTCAAATGGCAGTTTATGGTCTATTTGATACGGGAAAGAAGGTACATCCTATGTACGATTCGGCACACAATCCAAAATATCTACTTCGAGCACTCAACGCGATTAGTGGTTGATTTCATATGACTGATATACCACAAGGGGCCTTACAGAAGTCGCTCACTACGTTTAATTTCAGCAAGTGGCTGCGACTCTGGCGTAAGCTGGTAAAAACGTGAAACTTATTGGTTAGAATTCTTTGATTTTAGCTGGCATCGAAATGGCATTCATACTTCTTAAACCTTATGTACGCTGTCGTACATACAAAATTCGATATGAGTGGGACACTGTGCGATGTGCTTGAAATGGCAGCAATGGCCGCCTTGGGGAACCCGGCACTGAGCGCAATTGCAGAACTGGTTCAGGCGAAATAAAAAAGTGCCTGCAAGTCTGTGAGCTAGGCGCAAGAGACTAATTAATATATTCGAGGAGAACACCATGCTAGTGACTTTTACAACCGATACCTATGCTGATATCACGATGTTTGGCGATATAGCGCTTGCCATGCTGAAAAAGATGGGGCACAGCGCCACAGTGCCCGGCGCGATTCTGGCAGCAGACGTTCCTGCCGCGCTGAGCCAGTTAACCGCCGCAATCGATGCGGATACAACGCCGCCCGTTACGGACCAGGACGCGGAGGAGCCTGAGGTGAGCATGACGAATCGTGCGCTGCCGCTGATTGAACTTTTTGCTGCCGCAGCAAAGGCAAAATCTAACGTCATGTGGGAATAATTTGAAACGTGGGCTTTTCCTAAACTCCAGCAATGCTGTGGGTGGAGGTACAGGCGTTTCAGGAAGTTGATCCACAACCTATAGAGAAATCGATTATATGAAAATGCATGGAGATAACCCTGAAATGACTCAAGAACATCAGATGCATCACGATCATCAAAATCATCACGCCCATATGGCGGCAGATTTCCGTAAACGGTTCTGGATTGCGCTGGTACTTACGGTGCCGATTCTGATGCTCTCTCCACTGCTGCAAAAGCTGTTTGGCTTACGTGATGCCTTCAGTTTGTTCAGCGATCTCAATGTTCTGTTCGGATTTTCTTCTGCTGTCTTCTGGTATGGCGGCTGGCCGTTTCTAAAAGGCTTATACGATGAACTTAAATCAAAACAGCCCGGGATGATGACGCTGGTAGCGGTTGCCATCACGACTGCTTATGCTTACAGCAGTGCTGTCGTGTTCGGCCTGAGCGGGAAGGTGTTCTTCTGGGAGCTGGCTACCCTAGTCGATGTTATGCTGCTTGGTCACTGGATAGAGATGAAGTCGGTGATGGGCGCATCTAAGGCGCTGGAGGAACTGGCGAAGCTCATGCCTTCCAACGCTCACAAAGTCACGGCCGATGGCAGCGTGACGGACGTGCCATTGAGTGAACTGACGGTGGGCGACAAGGTGCTGATCAAACCGGGTGAGAAAATCCCTGCAGACGGTGTCATTGTCGATGGCGAGAGCTCGGTCAATGAGGCCATGCTCACCGGTGAATCAACCCCTGTCACCAAAAAGACTGGCGGCAAGGTCATCGGCGGCGCCATCAATGGGGAAGGTTCCCTGACCATCGAGGTCAAAAGTACCGGCAAAGAATCGTTTCTTTCGCAGGTCATCGACCTGGTCAAGCAGGCCCAGCAAAGCAAGTCGAAGACACAGGATCTAGCTAATGCAGCGGCAATGTGGCTTACCCTCATTGCGCTGAGTGGCGGCGCGATCACTTTCTTTATCTGGTTGGGCGTCATGGGCAGGGATCTTTCCTTTGCCATCGAGCGCGCCGTAACCGTCATGGTCATCACCTGCCCGCATGCCCTGGGTCTGGCCGTGCCGCTGGTTATCGCTGTCTCTACGGCGCTGGCCGCGAGCAATGGACTGCTGATCCGCAATCGTCCCGCTTTTGAGCGCGCCAGAAAAGTTCAGGCAATCATTTTCGACAAGACCGGGACACTCACGGAAGGTCGCTTTGGCGTTACCGATACTCTGTTGTTAGCGCAGGACATCGTTGAAGAAACGCTGCATCGCTATGCGGCCTCGGTGGAAGCCAATTCCGAACATCCCATTGCCAGAGCCATTGCCGACGTTGTCGAGGACAAATTACCCGTCGAAGACTTCAAAGGCATCGCAGGTAAAGGCGCTGAGGGTAGGGTTGAGGGCAAAAAGATCAAGGTGGTGAGCCCGGGATTCCTGCGCGAACAGAATATCTCCCTCGACGACAAGCGCGTGGAAGAACTGAAAGCACAGGGCAAAACTGTCGTATTTGTGCTTGTTGATGGACAGTTGAAAGGAGCGATTGCGCTGGCGGATATCATCCGGCCGGAGTCGAAGCAGACCATCACCGCACTCAAGGCAATGAACATCAGGTGTATGATGCTCACGGGCGACAACAAACAGGTTGCCCAATGGGTTTCGGACCAGGTCGGTCTGGACGAATACTTCGCCGAGGTTCTGCCGCAGGACAAAGCAGCCAAAGTCAAAGAAGTCCAGTCCCGGGGCGTATTGGTGGCCATGACCGGCGATGGCGTGAACGATGCTCCCGCGCTGGCACAGGCCGATCTGGGTATTGCCATCGGCGCAGGTTCGGATGTGGCAGTCGAAACCGCCGACATCGTGCTGGTGCGAAGCAATCCATCGGATGTTGTGTCTCTCCTCGAGCTTTCCAGGGCCACCTATAAAAAGATGATTCAAAATCTGGCATGGGCGACCGGCTATAACGCCTTCGCCATCCCGTTGGCCGCTGGTGCACTTTACGCGTGGGGTGTGGTGCTATCCCCTGCAGTGGGTGCGGCGTTGATGGCTGCCAGTACGGTGATTGTGGCTATAAATGCGCGACTACTGAGACTGAAGGAATGACCAGGCTATTGATAAGGGGAATCCCGGTATGAAGGACGAACTATGTGCGATGACGAACAGACGCTGAAAAGACAGGCCTGTATAAAGGACCTTCCAGCAAATGGCCATGCGGACTCCACCGGTGAGTATTGTTGCCAATATCGGAACTACTCATCTATTAAACGCTGAAAGAGCTGTTCTGCAATGCCCTCTGGTGCGGGTAGTCAGCGGCCATGATCAAGGGTCTGCTGTAAATTGGCTATTCGGCGCACAAAGTTCGCTGGTCTCGTGGTGGTTCGCAGGATTGGGAAGGTCTCAGGCTGACCACACTCAATCCATCAGGCAATCAACTACTTTTAAGGAGAAGGAAGATGAATACTAAAGCTAAAGTTGCGTTAATCACGGGTGCCGGTCAGGGCATTGGGCGGGCCATTGCCTTAAGGCTGGCAAAGAATGGTGCGGACATTGCTATTGTTGATCTCAGGAAAGACAAAATAGATGCCGTTGCCAAAGAGGTGCAAGCCTTAGGCCGCAAAGCAACGGTTTTCGTTGCCGATGTAACGAGTCGCGACCAGGTCTATGCCGCGGTTGACCATGCCGAAAAGGAACTGGGCGGCTTTGATATCATGGTCAACAATGCCGGGATCGCTCAGGTACAGTCGTTGGCTGATGTCACGCAACAGGAAGTTGAAACTATTTTCAAAGTGAATATCGAGGGTTTGCTCTGGGGAATTCAGGCTGCGGCCAGGAAATTCAAGGCTCGTGGACACAAGGGTAAAATCATTAATGCATCGTCGGATGCAGGCCAAAACGGATTTTCCATGCCAGGCGTGTATTCTGCCACCAGGTTCGCAGTCCGCGGTCTAACTCAGGCTGCAGCGCTCGAATATGCCAGCGACGGCATCACTGTCAATGCCTACAGCCCGGACCAGGTTCAGGCTATATGACCGAACAGGCACCCATCATCGATGGTGGGATCGTTTATCGCTGATGCGTCCCGGTGTTGACTCAATTATTCAGGAATCAGGATTGTCCAACAAGTATGCAATATTAAGTTGTACTGACAATAAATTCTTTTCACGTACAAAATAGGAGATTAGAGAATGACTGAAAACAAATGCCCGGTGATGCACGGCGGCGCCACAGAGAGCAGCATGTCGAACATGGGATGGTGGCCTAAGGCACTGAACCTCGATATTCTGCATCAACATGATAGCAAGACCAATCCGATGGGAGCGGGCTTTAACTACAGGGAAGAGGTCAGAAAGCTTGATGTAACAGCGCTCAAGAAAGATATGCAGGCTCTGATGACAGACAGCCAGGCATGGTGGCCATCGGACTGGGGTCACTACGGTGGTCTCATGATTCGCCTGTCGTGGCATGCGGCCGGTACCTATCGTATCGCTGACGGTCGGGGTGGTGCGGGTACCGGCAACCAGCGCTTTGCGCCGATTAACTCCTGGCCAGACAACGTCAACCTGGACAAGGCGCGTCGTCTGCTCTGGCCTGTCAAGAAAAAGTACGGCAACAAACTTAGCTGGGCCGATTTGATTGCCTATGCGGGCACGATTGCCTATGAATCCATGGGCTTGAAAACTTTCGGCTTCGCCTTTGGACGTGAAGATATCTGGCACCCGGAAAAAGACACCTACTGGGGTGCAGAAAAAGAATGGCTCGCAACCAGCGATGACCCCAACAGTCGTTATTCCGGTGAGCGGGATCTGGATAACCCGCTGGCAGCGGTGATGATGGGCCTGATCTATGTTAACCCCGAAGGTGTGGATGGCAAACCCGACCCACTGAAAACGGCCGAAGATGTGCGCGTCACCTTTGAGCGCATGGCGATGAACGATGAGGAAACCGTGGCGTTGACTGCCGGCGGCCACACGGTGGGCAAGTGCCACGGCAACGGTGATGCCGACCTGCTCGGCGAAAAACCCGAAGCCGCCGAACTCGAAGATCAGGGCCTGGGCTGGATCAACAAGACCACGCGCGGCATTGGCAACGATACCGTGTCCAGTGGTCTCGAAGGCGCATGGACAACGCATCCCACCCAATGGGACAACGGCTATTTCCACCTGTTGCTCAACTACGAATGGGAACTGAAGAAAAGCCCGGCCGGCGCATGGCAGTGGGAACCGATCAATATTAAGGAAGAAGATAAGCCGGTAGATACCGAAGATCCGTCGATCCGTCACAACCCGATTATGACCGATGCCGACATGGCGATGAAGATGGATCCGGAATATCGCAAAATCTCCGAGCGTTACTACAATAATCCGCAGCAATTCTCTGAAGCTTTCGCACGGGCATGGTTCAAACTGACACACCGCGACATGGGACCAAAGGTGCGTTACATCGGACCCGATGCGCCGAAAGATGATCTGATCTGGCAAGATCCGGTTCCGGCCGGAAGTAACGACTACGATGTCCAGGCCGTGAAGGCTAAAATTTCTGCCAGCGGGCTAAGTATCAGCGAGATGGTGGCCACCGCATGGGATAGCGCAAGAACTTTCCGTTGTTCGGATATGCGCGGCGGCGCCAATGGGGCGCGTATTCGTCTGGCCCCGCAGAAGAATTGGCAAGGCAATGAACCCGAGCGTCTGAGTAAGGTGCTGGCCGTGCTTGAACCGATTGCTGCCGAGAGCGGCGCAAGCGTCGCGGATGTGATCGTGCTGGCAGGTAATGTCGGTGTCGAGCAGGCCGCAAAGGCCGCTGGCATTGAAATTACTGTTCCCTTCTCGGCTGGCCGCGGAGATGCGACCGACGAGATGACCGATGCGGATGCCTTCGAAGTGCTGGAGCCCATCCATGATGGCTACCGCAACTGGCTCAAGCAGGATTATGTCGTCAGCGGGGAAGAGCTGATGCTCGACCGCACGCAACTAATGGGGCTGACTGCACCTGAGATGACGGTGTTAGTTGGCGGTATGCGCGTACTTGGCAGCAACCACGGCGGCAGCAAACACGGAATCTTCACCGAGCGCGAAGGTGCGCTGACGAATGATTTCTTCGTCAATCTGACCGACATGAACTACACGTGGAAGCCAACCGGGAATAACCTGTTTGAAATCCGCGACCGCGAAACAGACAAGCTCAAGTGGACAGCGACACGCGTTGATCTTGTCTTTGGGTCCAACTCGATCCTGCGCGCCTATGCCGAAGTTTATGCACAGGATGACAACAGGGAGAAGTTCGTACAAGACTTCGTAGCTGCATGGACTAAGGTGATGAACGCTGATCGCTTCGATCTGGCCTGACTCCCGGTGCACCTCCAGGCCCGTTTAGCGAATTCCGCAACGATCGTCTCGCTGCGTGGCAGCGTCGTGGATATCGTGTTTCAAGTGATTTTTCCAGTTTCAACTAGCAGTACAATCTGAATACAAACCCAGCTTTAAAACAGGAGCTTAGCAATGAGCAAGAAAGAAACTTACCAAAAGAAACTACAGGCTCAATTGGACGAGTGGAGCGCAGAGATCGACAAACTCAGGGCAAAAGTTGATAAAGCGGGAGCCGAAACTCAACTTGAGTACCACAAACACAAAGAAATCGAGGAACTGCGATCCATGCAACAAGCAGCCAGCAGTAAACTAGTCGAACTTAAGGAAGCCAGCGACGAGGCATGGGAGGATCTCAGGGCAGGCATGGATAGTGCGTGGAACTCGATCGGCAATGCGCTGAAGTCGGCTACCTCCAGATTCAATTAAACAGTATGGTCAGGTCATCGCGGGCATAACGAAAAGAGATGACGAGTGAAATTTAGTATCTGAGCATTTTTTATCATCAGTTTGTCTAATCACAAATAGTAAATTATTTCTGCCCACTCGAGCAGCAGTCTATAAGATCAGAATTTATCGGAGAAAATAATGACTCAATACGATGCGATTGTTATTGGTACAGGGCAGGCAGGACCTTCTATGGCTACACGACTGGCTGGAGAAGGATTTAAAACAGCTATTATTGAGAGAGGTAAATTTGGTGGTACCTGCGTCAATAATGGCTGTGTCCCCACTAAAACTCTGATAGCGAGTGCCCGGGCAGCGCATGTTGCCCGACATGCAGACGACTACGGTGTGATGATCGAAGGCCCGGTCAGGGTAGATATGAAGCAGGTAAAAGCACGTAAAGATAAAATATCCGGTAATAGCACTCACAGTGTCGAGCAATGGCTAAAAGAGACTGATAACTTAACTGTGTACCATGGAACGGGAAAATTTGAAAGCAGCCATACAGTTCGTGTTGGAGATGAATTATTACAGGCTGATAAAAATTCATCAATGTGGGCGGACATGCATTGGTTCCCCCATTTTCCGGGCTGGATGATATCGATTATCTGACCAATGAAAACATCATGGATGTGGACTATCTTCCACCGCATCTGATCATTATTGGCGGCAGTTATATTGGTCTTGAATTTGCCCAGATGTATCGACGTTTCGGCAGTCAGGTCACGGTTGTTGAAAAAGGCTCAAGGATAATTCAACGCGAAGATGAAGACGTATCCAGCACAGTGATGGAAGTGCTGCAAAAAGAAGGTGTGATATTCCGTTTAAATTCTGAATGTATCTCGCCACAAAAGCAGGGCGGCGAAATCGTCGTCAAACTGGACTGTAAAGATGATTTAAAAGAAGTGAGGGGATCGCATTTATTACTGGCTGTCGGGCGAACTCCAAATACGCAAAATCTGGGGCTGGATAAAGCGGGCATAGAAGTCGATGATCGAGGTTTCATAGTAGTTGATGATAAATTGCAAACGACCGTTCCCGGAATCTGGGCATTGGGAGACTGTAACGGTCAGGGGGCATTCACCCACACATCATACAATGACTATGAAATAGTAGCGGCTAACTTGCTGGATGAAGATCCAAGAAGAGTAAGCGACCGTATTTTGACCTATGGCCTGTTTGTTGACCCTCCTCTGGGCCGCGTGGGTATGACTGAAAATCAGGCGCGTGAATCCGCGCGCAATGTTCTGATCGGCAAGATGCCTATGACACGTATTGGCAGGGCGGTAGAAAAAGGCCAGACCGATGGTTTTATGAAAATTCTAGTTGATGCAGACAGCAAAGAGATATTAGGTGCTGCCATCATTGGTTTGAACGGAGATGAAGTCATCCATTCAATTACCGATATTATGTACGCTAAAGTACCTTATACGGTCATTCAGCGAGCGATGCATATTCACCCCACAGTGTCGGAGTTGATACCCACGATGCTAGGCGACTTAAAGCCATTATAGCAATGAAAGAAATTACAGATGACTGACAACAGTACAACAATGACGCTTTCCGGGAAAACGCTTTCCCCCGGTTTGGGCGAGGGTCAGATCTTTGTCTACCGGGATATCATGAACCGCTTTGACGAGTTTTACGATATCGACGATACCCAGATTGAACCCGAGCTGAAACGTTTGGACCGTGCGCTTGCGAGGATTTCAGATGACCTGAGCGTGCTGGCAGGCCGCGTTGAGGCGGAGATCGATTCGGAACTCTCGGGTGTGTTTCACGCACACCTCGCTATGATGCAAGATGCAAGCTTGAAGGCAGAGGTAGAGAAGGAGGTCAAAGGCGAATTAGTCAGTGCGGGGAGCGCTGTGAGAACGGTGTTTCGTCGCTGGGAGCATCGGTTCCAATCCATGGACGCTGAGGTGTCAAGACAGAAAAGCGATGACATGCGGGACCTGGCGCGACGGCTTGTCTCTGCGCTGGCAGGCGTCCATGCGCATGCCCTGGCGGATCTGCCCCGTGGCAGTGTTCTTGTAGCAAACCGCCTGCTGCCATCTGATACCGTATTCCTCGCGCGGAATATGGCCGCCGCAGCTTTGCTGGAAATTGGCGCAAAAGGCTCTCACGCAGCTCTATTCGCTCGCGAAATAGGGCTTCCGTGTGTGGCCGCTCTTCCGGGCCTTTTGGAGACAGTATCCGAGAGTTCTTATGCGCTCGTCGATGCCGATGGAGCTCAAGCCATCATTAATCCCAACGCGACGCAGCGCGATACGTTCCTGAAGAAGATCGAGCAGAGGACGCAGACAATTGCCAAAGCCCGTGCTCGCGCTCACAAGTCAGCTATGACACAAGATGGGACACGAATTGCCGTTCTCGCCAATGTGGGGGACGCAGAAGACACACGAATCGCCATCGAGAACGGGGCGGATGGGGTGGGTCTTTATCGCCTTGAACAGATTTACTTAAGCCGGCAGCACCCCCCCCAGCACGGTCGAGCTGGTTGAAGCAATGCAAACGACATTGAAGCCCGCTAAAGGTCTGCCAGTGAATGTGCGGTTGCTTGATGTCGGAGCGGACAAGCCACTTCCCTTTATTGACATGCCCAGGGAGCAAAATCCTTCATTGGGACAAAGGGGTATCCGCTTCCTGTTGCAATATCCAGAACTCCTGCAAACGCAGATGGACGCACTGCTCCAGCTTTCCCCCGATTTTGACCTGCGTATTTTAGTGCCGATGGTCACACTACCCGGCGATATGGCTGCAGTAGAGGAAGCTCTAAGGGCTTCAGCTTCAAGAGCCAGGACATCAAGAGTACCTGCACTTGGCGCCATGATTGAAACGCCAGCTGCGGCCCTTGCTGCTGCTGACATCTCAAGGCACGCATCATTCCTGAGTTTCGGAACGAATGACCTTACACAGTACTCCTTTGCCGCCGACCGCGAGAATGCATCTGTTGACACCTACTTCGATGACACCCATGATGTCATTTTTCGCCTGATTAGCATGGTTCATGGTGATATCCCCGACATGCCTCTTTCCGTCTGCGGGGAATTGGCCGGGCGATCCAATGCTACCTCCAGACTGCTGGGGTGCGGCATCACTTCCCTGAGTGTTGTCCCCCTCGCCATCCCCACAATCAAAGAAGCTGTTCGAAATTGCGGCAGGACATCATAGCTATGTGCCAAGTGGAATAGGAAGGGGTTCTGTCCCAATGTCATTAAGTTAAGGTTTTTTTGTCGTCATGCCCGCGTACGACTGCATGGATGCAGGAGGTAGAGCGAAGCAGGAAGCCAGAGCCGAGGCGGGTATCCATTTTAAAGGCCTGCAGGCTCGTTGTGATGGATTGCATCCCTTGTTTCCGTGAACGGTGCATCCATGCACCACTACTCTGGCCTTCGCCAGAATGACGCGAGTCGCTTAATTTAACGGCATTGGGTTCTGTCCCCTCCATTTCACAAAACCTGATTTTTCTACCCGTCAATATTCCAGACTCATGGAGATCGGATTAAAAATTTGGTCTTGTAAATCAGAGTGTGGTACGCATTTGATGAGTAGAGCAAAAGCCAGTTTGATATATCGACTAACCTATAATCTTTGAGTTCAACTAATGCCTGGTTATAGCAAACTTGAAAGTACAATCCGGTATCTTGAAGTAGAAGTGGAGGATGACCTGGAAATATCTGAGCTAACCGATTCTTGATGCAATTAACCAGGAAGTGTCAAAACATAGGCTTCCTGGCTTCTCTGTACCGGATATAGTAGCAACAGGACATTCGGTCTACCGGTAAATAACCGAAATAGTCAACAGTTGCTACTGTTAGGCCCCATCACCTAAATGTGCAGTGGCTCTATGGTCCAACCAATCCCGCCGGTATGTGCTTCAGGGTGGGAGTGTTTAAGGGCCTTTAAAATGGGGGGAATACGCCAGCGAGGGATATCCACCAGCAGGATTATTTCACCATGTTTTAGTTCAGCCTGAAATTTTGATAAATGCATATGCGGGACATGTGTAGTGAAATAATATCCGCCGAAAAAAGTGCCTGACATAACCAGCAAACTGATCAATAAAACAGGCATCGAGAGGTTAAAAAGACTGACTAGAAAAACCAGTAAAGCCAGGAAAAATACCGCCAGATTGATCTTCCATAACCAGTCTTCGATGTATCTTGCAGTATCGTTTTGTTGGTAGACAGTGGCCTCTGGCAGACCAGATATGTTTACCTCTTTTTTGGCAATGGTGTGAATATGTTTTTTCATGACACCCATGCTGTTCAACACGTCGACGACTTCCAGCGCTTTTTCACGTTGAGGTAGTAACAGATACAACCGTCGTTTCATCAGGTTCATGATTTAGCCCTCCGCTATATAGTCGTCAGTATCATTCCCTTGAAGAATTTTTTTATCTTCCATTTTTATCATAAGAAAGGCCTGTTTATTCATTTCATTTTCAAAATAGACTTTAAATCCATTCTCTGCAGTGCCCTCTGTAACACTGGGGTGACTGGATAAATTATGTACGTCTTTGAGGGTAATAGGGTCTGTTGTAGAGTGGATAAACATAACGTTGACTCCTTCGTGCTTAACACGAGTAAAAGTTAGCGATTCGCTAACGGGTTGAGCTTTTTATAAGCTCTGCTATTTTCTAATGATTACCGTCAGGCTACGTTCCTGGATAAAATATCCAGTTTATGTGCCTGTTGTTTCATTAGTGTCACAATGGCATATATGCCAACATGACGATTTGGCGATAAATGTTCATCAAGATGTAATCGTGAAAACAATTCATCGACATCCAGTAAATCGACTTCCCTGGCCGTTTTACCTTCAGTGAGTTGAATTAATATGGCCAGTACGCCGCGGATAATACTGGTATCACAATAGCCGTAAAACCGAATCAATGTTGAATCACTATTGTCTCGATAGGCGCTCACATATACCGTACTCATGCAACCACGAACATTGTTGCTTTCCACCATTAATTTTTGTGACATGGCAGGAAGATTTTCACCCAGTTCAATGATGTAGTTGTAACGCTGATCCCAGTCATCGAATAGCTCAAAATTCTCAACCAGGTTATCCAGGCGGCTCATGGTATTGTCCTGACGTCTTTTTCCACTTCGCCCAGCATAAATGATTCGCCACAACCACAAATATTCTGCACATTCGGATTATGAAATTCAAAACCCTGGTCCGTCGCATTGATAGCTACATAATCTATTTCAGTTCCATCAAGGTTTGGTAAGCTCTCGCTATCAACTACAATTTTGATCCCAAAAGATTCAAATATTACATCCTCAGCATTTTGTAGATCGACATAATCAACCTTATAGGAAAAACCACTGCAACCTGCTTTGGGGGTAGCCAGGCGAAACCCTGTTCCATGGCCACGTTTGTTTAACATTTGTTGAACATGAGTCGCTGCACGTTGAGTTAATTGAATCATTTTGTAGTGACCTCTGTGTTATTAAAGTAATCCTAAATCCAGTCGCGCGGCTTCACTGAGACATCCCTGGTTCCAGGGTGGATCCCATACCAGACTGACTTTTGCATCGTTGATACCGGGTACTGTCTTAACCATTGCGACCACTTGAGCAGGTAATATTTCCGCCACCGGGCAGGCAGGTGCTGTTAGCGTCATTTCGATTTCAACCTCTGCATCATCATTAATACTGATGTGATATATCAGACCGAGATCATACACATTGACATGAATTTCCGGATCATAAACCGTTCGTATAGCTGCAATCACTTTCTGCTCCAGCGATGCATCGACCGGGTAATCAACTGCCTGAGCGGATACAGGCTTTCGCACCGGTAAATCAACCTGCTTTTTAGTGCGGAATAGAATGCCATCAATGTCCATTTTTATGTTCCATTTCTGATTCAACTGAATTTAATGTGTGCGCTATTTTTTCGCTCGCATAATCGCGTAGCTGCTGTAGCTCGAAACTCTCAATAATGTCAGTGGCAAATCCCTGGCATAACATTTTTCGAGCGCTATGTTCTGCAATACCACGCGAGCGCATATAAAAAAGCTGCTCAGGGTCGAGTCGCCCAACCGTGGTACCGTGACTACATTTCACATCATCGGCGTATATTTCCAGTTGTGGTTTGGTATTGACTTCAGCATCACGCACCAGCAGCAGGTTGTCATTCGTCAAAGCAGCATCAGAATGCTGTGCCTGCCTGTCGACCAGAATTCGACCATCAAAAACAGCCCGACCCCTGCCGTATAAAATACCTTTAAACTGTTCACTACTGCGGCAGGATGGCACCCGATGTTGCACATCAAGATGAAAATCGGTCAGCTGTTGATCGCCAACGGTGTACAAGCCAAGCAAATCACACTCAGCCTGTTGTGCCTGGAACTCGACCCTGACTGCAGATTTTGACCAGAGACCACCAAATGCAAGGCAGGTGCTGAAATAGCGGCTGCGCCTGTGCTGAGTTATCTGGACGTTACTCAGGTGATAGGCCAGTCGGCTTTCATCCTGAATGCGGTAATGCCTGAGTCTAGAATCATCAGCAAGATTAATGTCAGTGAAGTTATTATGAAAATATTTTTCATGTTTGTTATTACTGATAAAATGCTCAATAACGGTTGCACTGGCCCCTGATTCAAGATCAATAATATTACGGGTCTGTATCATGCTGCCAACATGCTGCTCAGAACGCGTGAGATTATTATTTAAATAAATTATTTCTACAGGCCGATCGAGTGTTACAGACTGATTGACATGAAGATATACACCGTCATTGAACAGGGCGGTATTTAACGCAGTAAAAAGTTGCTCACCAGGCTGATGAAGATGATCAAACGAACTCATTAACTGATCTGGTATGGTACGCAATGCTTCAGCTGTACCAGTTAATATTACGCCTGCAGGCAGTTCACTGAGTTCTGATAATGACAGATCAATACGCCCATTGATAAAAACCAGCCGGTAACTATCAATAGCGGGCAACCCAATATCTTCAATACATATTTTCTGTTCAAGGTCATTATCGAACAGGGGGTCAAAGCTGTTCTGGAAAATATTATCCACACGATTGTAGCGCCAGGCTTCCTGTTTCCGGTTCAGCAATGGCAGGGTTGAAATAGATTGCAGGGCTTTCTCTCTCAACGGCAATAACCAGTCCGGGTCATATTCGGCATCAACTTCTGCACCGACAACAAGCTGCTGAAACCACTCTCGCTGCAGTTGCTGGCGTTGTTGTGGAGTTTGTAGTTGAGCGTTTTGAACTGGTGATTTCATGCAGCATCTTCCTCTATAATCCAGTTATAGCCTTTCTGTTCCAGGGTTAGCGCCAATTGTTTATCACCACTACGCACAATGCGGCCATTCACCAGTACATGCACAAAATCCGGTTGTATATATTCGAGTAAGCGCTGGTAATGGGTCACCAGAATGATACTGCGCTCGGCACTACGTAAACTATTAACACCCTGTGCAATGACACGCAGGGCATCGATATCCAGGCCGGAATCAGTTTCATCAAGAATAGCCAGTTGTGGTTCCAGCATGGCCATCTGTAAAACTTCATTGCGTTTTTTTTCACCACCTGAAAAACCGGCATTCACATTTCGTTTGAGAAGTTTTTCGTCGAGCTGTAACTGTGCTGCCTTTTCGCGAATGAGCTGTAAAAATTCAAGCGTATTAAATTCATCCTGTCCCCGCGCACGGCGAATAGCATTAATGGATTCCCGTATGAAGGTCATGTTATTCACGCCCGGTAATTCCACCGGGTATTGCATCGCCAGAAACACGCCTTTGTGAGCGCGTTGTTCGGGTGACAGCTGCAGCAGGTTTTCAGCATTAAATAACACCTGCCCATCTGTCACTTCATAACCTTCTCGTCCAGCCAGTACATGAGACAGGGTGCTTTTGCCAGAACCGTTCGGCCCCATGATAGCGTGAACTTCTCCGGCATTAACTGTCAGGTCAAGCCCGTTAAGAATTTGTTTGCCCTCTATCTTTACGTGTAAATTATTTATTCTTAGCATTGTGTTAACCTCTGTGGGCGAAGATATCTGTAAAATTTTTCATTCAACCTACGGCGCCTTCAAGCGTCAGGTTCAATAATTTTTGTGCCTCCACCGCAAATTCCATAGGTAATTCCTTGAACACTTCTTTACAGAATCCATTCACAATCATCGACACGGCATCTTCTTCTGATATTCCGCGCTGGCGACAGTAAAATAGCTGGTCATCAGAAATTTTGGAGGTGGTCGCTTCGTGTTCTACCTCGGCATCAGGGTTCATGACCTCGATATACGGGAAGGTATGCGCTGCACACTGGTCACCCAGCAACAGGGAATCACACTGGGTGTGATTACGTGCATTCACCGCACCTTTCGACATACGGACCAGTCCTCGATAGGTGTTCTGTCCGTGTCCGGCAGAAATCCCTTTAGAGACGATGGTGCTTTTGGTATTTGCTCCAATGTGAATCATTTTGGTACCGGTATCGGCCTGTTGCCGGCCACGAGTTACCGCCACGGAATAAAACTCGCCTACCGAGTCATCACCGATTAACAGGCAACTCGGATACTTCCAGGTGATTGCCGATCCGGTTTCTACCTGGGTCCATGATATGTGCGAGCGTTTACCACGACAGGCACCGCGTTTGGTGACGAAGTTATAGATTCCACCTTTACCCTGTTCATCACCGGGATACCAGTTTTGCACAGTGGAATACTTAATAGAGGCATCATCCATCGCAACCAGTTCCACTACTGCGGCATGCAACTGATTTTCATCGCGCATGGGGGCGGTACAACCCTCTAGATAACTCACGGAACTACCTGCCTCGGCAATAATAAGCGTGCGTTCAAACTGCCCGGTATTGGCTTCATTGATGCGAAAATAAGTCGATAATTCCATCGGGCAGCGAACACCTTGAGGAATGTACACAAAGGTACCATCGGTAAATACGGCGGCATTCAGGGCTGCGTAAAAATTATCGGAATAAGGCACTACAGAACCCATATATTTCTGTACCAGTTGCGGATGTTTTTGAATCGCTTCTGACATGGAACAGAAAATTACACCCGCATCAGCCAGACTCTTACGAAAGGTAGTGGCTACGGAGACACTGTCGAATACCGCATCGACCGCAGCGCCCGCTAGTGCTTTTTGTTCTTCCAGCGGAATACCCAGTTTGTTGTAGGCCTCGAGCAATTGAGGGTCGACCTCATCCAGGCTGTTCAGACTTTCCTTTTTTTTAGGTGCAGAATAGTAGGACATGGACTGGAAATCGATATCAGGATGCTTTACGTGAGCCCATTCAGGATCTTCCATCGCTAACCATCGGCGATATGCCTTGAGGCGCCATTCCAGTACCCAGTCCGGTTCGTTCTTTTTGGCGGAAATTTTAAGGATAGTGTTTTCGCTAAGACCAGGAGGGAAAGTGTCAGATTCAATGGGCGTGACAAAGCCGTGTGCATACCCGCTGCGGATTAAATCATCGATGGGAGTTTGATCATTTTCCTGGTCATTTTTCAGGGCCGAACGCATATTAGCTACCTTTGTTAATTCCTGAGTAAATTACTCAGGTATTACCCATGTATACGCTTATCGATACAAATAACAACACTTATTAAAATGGGGGTATGCTGAAATTGTGGCATTTCCCGCCATTTGTGTGTCTATATTAGCTACTAACCAAAGAGGGACAACTGATCCAGAAATCTGAGATAAAAATGACCTGAACGTAAACATTCAACGGTTCAACTCATTTGCGATGCTTTATTGTGTCAGATTGATTGTTTTGTTACTTATTTTAGTAGATATAATTCGAAGATATAATATGCCAAGAATTGCAGAAATAACTGAGGCGAACAAAATCGATGTTTTAGCGCTATGAAGATGCTCTGGTTGCGTGTCAAACCCCAGCGTGGCTATAAATGTCGACATGGTAAAGCCAATACCGGCTATCAGTGATACACCTATTACGTGGTGAAGATTAATGCCATCAGGTAAACGTCCAATTTTGTATCTTAGGCCAAGCCAGCATGCGCCTGAAATACCAACCAGTTTACCAACTACAAGTCCAGTAACAATTCCTAATCCCGTTGGATGTTGAAGGCTCTCTATAAATGAGCTTACGCTAAATACCACACCCGCATTAACCAGAGCAAATAGTGGCAGGACAAATAATGCGACGGGTAAGTCCAGCGCATCTTCCCAGCGGCGCAGAGGGGTGCTGGCGCTTTCCGCAAAATCACGTATCTCCAGCACTTGTTCATGATCCTGACGACTACCGAGAACATCAACCTGATCTTCATTATTTTGCATTGAATTAATTTTAGTTTTCGCTTTATCGAGCAATTTACCAGGTGCCAACATGGGTCTTGCGGGAATCGTTAAAGCAATAGCGACGCCTGCAAAAGTAGGATGAACACCGGATTTAAGCATCGTCCACCAGGCGGCAATGCCAACAATGATATAGAAAACAGGCTGGCGGATACCTGCATAATTAGCCACAGCCAAAAACGCGATCAGAGTAAAGGAGGTTAACAGAAATGTTACCGATATATCCTGTGTATAGAATAAGGCAATCACCAGTATAGCGCCGACATCATCGACGATGGCCAGGCCAACGATAAAAGCTAACAGGCTAGTGGGAATGTGTTTTCTAACCAGGGTGAGCACACCTAAGGCAAATGCCGTATCTGTCGCCATCGGGATACCCCATCCAATCTGTGAATCTAAAGACCAGTTGAAAAATGAGTAGATTACCGCTGGACAAACCATGCCACCGACAGCACAAAGAATTAACATGCGTCGATTTTCTGATAAAGCAAGATCCCCCGCGAGTACTTCACGTTTGATTTCAAGTCCGATGAGGAAGAAAAATATGACCATCAAACCATCATTAATAATATATTTTAGTGAAGCCTGTAGCTCGATATCACCCAGAAAAATACCAATCGGTATATGAGTGAGATTCTGATAAGTAGAAGCATAATCTGAATTTGCCCACCACAGGGCCGTGATAGTGGCGACCAGAAGAAACAGACTGGATGTAGTCTGTGCACGTATAAAGGTTGAAAAAGGGGGCTGAATGTTTTTCAGACCACGCTGCAATAAATTATTTGTGTGATCAGTCATTTTAGTCATCCAGTTGTCTATTATTAAGTTGTGCAGAAAATATATTAGAAGTTAATTCCAATAGTCGTAGACTCCCACATAAGATTCGCTATAAGAAATATGAAGCCTACATAATCGTCGTGCGTTTAAGCCCGGTTGATGCGTTAGACAGGCCAGGCTTCAACACGGTTTTTGCCTTTTAATTTTGCCGCATATAGAGCTTTATCTGCGTACCTGATCATAATCGATGCCACTAATGGCTAATTCCATAAACAGGCGATGTGGATATTTACGACCGTCCTGGCTAGCCAATGTATTGTCAAGCATATCACCTAACTCACGACCGTTTTCAGGCACACCATGTTCCCGATAGTAGTCGCGCAATAACTGCGCTACCTGTAGGTGAGCATCAGTGAGCGCTATACCTTCGTCCCTGGCAACTTTGCGCGCCTGATCTTCATTCCAGCCATGTAATACTGCTTCGCGATTGATTATTGCGCTGCTGACTGGCCAATGTCGGTATCAACGCTGACATCCATCAATTTTACAATCTCAGCGAATTCATCAACGATTTTTTCTCTATCAGTCATATAGTTTACTCCTTTATGGATAATGTCGCGGTGTGAAGACTTTACCAGTGGGGATAATGTTCCCAGGATAAAAAAGGCCTGCACCGAAGAGGCTATAATGACTACAGATTTTTCTTCAAAAGCCGGAAAAAATTGTACAAAAACCAGCACCAGGATTGTACCCACCACGAGCCCGGAGATATTTCCCATAAGAATATAAAGTACCCGGCTTTTAGGTATGAACAATACAAAAAATAATTTCTTGCTCAAGCGAAGACAGATAAAAACAAGGCTCACATAAAAAAACATATCTACGATCAGATATATGTCATCCTTAGCGTAATTCAGCAACGAACTATAGAGTAAATACGAAATAGCAAGTGCCAGCAAATCAGTTATTCTGGAGGCAAGGTTGGAAGTTTCTGAAAACATCGTAAGTTAAATTTCCATTAATAGTTAAAAATTCTGTGGCTATACAGAAAAGCTTTTCCACAGCTTATAAAAAATCATTTATGCAAAGTTGAGTGGGATGATTTAGTTCTTCATCGTCGTAGTGACTACGTTGTTAAGCACGCGAATATTTCCTTCCCATCCGCACGGATAGTTATGGCAGCGATAACGGTGCACGGGAAATATCGGGCTAAATATGCGATCTATAAAGCGGCGACGTATCCGCATTAAATATTTTTCAGTGCACACCGGGCAGCCAGACCTGGAGAAAGTGCCTTTATTAGACGATTCGTAATTTTGTTTGTGTTGCATGATTAGTAACTCCTGGTTGAATTCGATTCGTTGAGCAGGAAATACGGCATTGAATCTTAACCAGTGAAGTAGTCGCCTTTAATGGTGACAGCATTCGTATTTTTAAGGTTAACGACGATATTTTATGACGCAATATTACGCGTGTGTTTGCGGTCCGTCTGTACGTTAACGAACACTCAATCTTATTTTAAATTTGCGCCGGAATCGCGCCCGCATGTGCGGTAGCGTACATACAGAAATGTATTTATATGCGAACCTGCAGGTCAGCGTAATGATGATCTTGCCAGTGGCCAGGTTGCCCACCACGCTCTGCAGGAATCCTTTCTGCCGGATATGGACGCATACACGGTTTAGTTAAATCCGTCTGGATCAAAAAATTAAGACATACATAAACGCCGTTGCTGTATTGTTAATTACTTGCCTGCTTGCTGGCTGTAGTAGTATTCCGGTATCTCAGGACTATTTGCCTGCAGCGGATTTCTCAGGCTTGAAAAGCTATCGCTGGAGTGCAGATAGCCTGCAAATGGAAAAGGAAACTAGAGGCAATAACCCCTTGATGCACAGCCGTATACACGTTCGGTTGATTGCCAAATGATAGTCAAAATGCAGCTTCCTTTCACTTAACAAAGAGCACTATAGACATGAAAAAAATTATTCCATTATTAGGTCTGTTACTGCTAGTAACGCAGGCAAATGCAGCCGACCTGGATACCAGACAATTATATTTTGGTGCCGGTGTTGGCTTTAACAGTATTTATAATAGTGTAACTATTCAGCGTAAATTATAGGAAAAACATCTTGACAGGGTTTTAGCGTG
>CALCSG010000150.1 GCA_937894085.1 uncultured Gammaproteobacteria bacterium
CCCCGATTATCTGCGGGTTTGTTCTGATCTAATCCAGATTCTACACCAGATGGCTCTGTACCTGAGCGCTGCTAAAATAGAGCCTGAAGATGGTTTCATGAAGCAGGACATCATGGACTGTTCGGCCAGTTTGTCTGCCGAAGAAGTGCAATTGTATTACCAGATTATTTTACAGGGACGCAAAGACCTTGATATTTCACCTGATCAATCACTAGGTTTCGAGATGCTAATGTTGCGCTTACTGGCATTTTCACCTCAACTTCAGCAGGAAGCTCCAGCACAAACTACTCCGCTGGAAAAAAAAAGCCTGTAATACAGGCAAAAGTTCTACCATCGGTTACTGACCGTCATCCTCCACATTCGACTCCGGTTGCTCCCGCAGTACCGGTAGTTAAAGCTGCACCGGCTCAACCACCTGAAAACAGAGAAAATCCAGCGCCAGTTTTTACTGATAATGAGCCTGCTGCAGTTAAACCGCATGTTGTAAAACCCGTAAAAAATAAATCAGTGAATAACACTGAAGCAGAGTTTAAGCAGGCAGATGATGCGTTACACTGGTCAGAAATGGCTTTTGATCTGGATTTGGAAGGGCTTGCCAGGCAGCTGGCGATGAACTGTGTCGTTAAATCCTACTCTGAAAATAATCTGCGACTGGTTTTCCTGCCAGAACTTGAAGTAATATTAAAGCCCGATATTGAATTGCAAATTAAGCAGGCGATAGAAAGTAAACTTGGGGTATCATTAAACATCGATTTTAGCAGTCAGCAGTTACTTGGCTGTGAAACGCCGCAGCAGGCAGATGTTAGAAAGCAGGAACAACATCGACAACAGGTCATTCAGTCAATAAGGCAGGATTCTACAGTTGTTGAACTTAATAAATTCTTTGGTGCTGAGTTGATTGAAGACAGCGTCCGGAAAAGACTGTAAATAGAGATTGAGGTAAAAAAATGAAAGGTGGTTTAGGCAATATAATGAAGCAGGCTCAAAAAATGCAGGAAGATATGCAAAAAGCGCAGGCAGAAATGGCTAATATGGAAGTGACGGGTGAATCCGGTGGCGGCATGGTTAAGGTCATGATGAAAGGCACCCATGAGATTAACCGGGTTAGTATTGACTCAACCCTGATGTCGGATGATAAGGAAATGCTGGAAGATTTAATCGCTGCAGCCTGTAATGATGCAGTACATAAAATTACCAAACAGAATAAGGATTCAATGGCTGATATGACAGCGGGGCTGAACTTGCCACCCGGTTTTAAACTGCCTTTTTAATAAATAAAAAGTTCGTTCTACATGTCATCTTCGCCGACCCTGGATAAACTGATTGATGCCCTTTGTTGTTTGCCTGGCGTTGGCCGTAAATCGGCTCAACGCATGGCGCTATATCTGATTGATAAAAACCGCCAGGGTGCGAGTGACATTGCGGCAGGTTTATCGGATGCACTGCAGAAGGTTGGGCACTGTGAGTCATGTCGTAATTTTTCTGATGATGCTCATTGCCAGATTTGTAAAAACCCGAAAAGACAGGAAGCTTTACTGTGTGTGGTAGAAACTCCGGCAGATGTGATGGCTATTGAGGCTTCAGGCAGTTTCCAGGGTAAATATTTTGTGCTGTTAGGAAAGTTATCACCCATCGACGGAGTAGGTCCGGATGATCTGGGTCTGGATATTCTGCAGAATAGATTACAGCAGGAAAATATCGAAGAAATTATCCTGGCGACTAATCCGACCATAGAAGGTGAAATCACCGCGCAATATATCGCCGATCTGGCCGCTAAATACAACATTAAAACCAGTCGTATTGCACATGGTGTACCGGTGGGTGGAGAGCTGGAATATGTCGATAGTGGCACTCTAAGCAAGGCTTTTGAAGGCAGGCAAACTCTCGTCTAAGTTCGACAGTCTTCTGGCTTTTTTGTTAAGGTTCAATAAAGTTAAATAAAACAGGAAATTTATTATGTCAGAAACCCTTTTTAGCAAGATTATTAATCGTGAAATTCCTGCCGATATTTTGTACGAAGATGAAGAGGTTCTTGCATTTAGCGATGTCAGTCCACAGGCTCCGGTACATTTTCTGGTCATTCCTAAACACCCCATTCCTACGATCAATGACATTCAGGCTGATCAGGCTTTGCTCATCGGTAAAATGGTGCTGACTGCTCAGCAGCTAGCCAAACAGAAAGGCATTGCAGAAGATGGTTTTAGACTGGTTATGAACTGTAACGAAAATGGTGGTCAAACGGTTTTTCATATCCACTTACATGTATTAGGTGGTAGAGCATTTAGCTGGCCTCCCGGTTAAGCCAGGCAACCATAAATCGGTTTAAATTGGAGTGTTATGTAACTTTGTGGGTTAAATTGAGTCAATACATGTTCTCAAAGTTAATCAAAATACATACGTCTACAATTCCTAACTGCTGAAGGTCCGTAAAAATTACCACTGTTATAAAACTATGAATGCTCTTATTCCACGCATACACGCATGGTGGTTATTATGGCTTTCCGTGGTCATCACCATATCAATAGTAGCTGCCAGTCAGTTATTCACACATCGTATCAGTTTATTGCTGGACCAGCAGGCTGCAGAATTACTGGCGGCTGATTTATTAATTTCTTCCAGTGATGAATTACCGGCATCCTATCAACAACTGGCTCAACAATTTGGGTTAAAAACAGCAACTACGGTTTCCCTCAGAACCGCGATTTTTATTGATGATGAACCTCAACTGGTAGAGCTTAAAGCGGTCAGTGAAAGTTATCCTTTACGTGGAACGCTGGAACGACAGTCCGACCTGCTTGGGGAATCAGTTAAGTCAGCTATTGGGCCACAACCGGGTGAAGTGTGGGTAGACAGTAAGATAGCGGCTCAATTGCATCACACGATAGAACTGGGCCGTCAGAGTTTGATGGCAAACTGGATAATCTCTTACGAACCGGACAGGGGTGGCTCGCTATTTAATATGGCTCCACGTATTTTAATGTCATTGCAAAACCTGTCATCTACCGGACTGCTGGTTCCCGGTAGTCGTGCCAAATACAACTTGCTGGTGGCCGGAGAAGCGCAGGCCATTCAACAATTTGAATCAGCAATTAAACCGTTACTGGCAGAGGGGCAGAAATTACAGACGCTGGATAATGCACGTCCTGAAATGCGCAATGCACTGGACAGGACACGCAAATTTTTTGCCCTCTCCATAGTCCTGACACTGGTAATTGCGATGATTTCAATTGCTATTACGGCGAAATACTCGGCTTCTAAAGAAGCCATTAAGGTTGCGGTGATGCGCACTTTTGGTATCTCCAGTCGACGTTTGATCAGGTTTTATCTGCTGCAGTTAATGAAAGTCTGGATGCTGTCAGTTCCAGCCGGTTTACTGCTGGGTTACCTTGCCCAGTTTCCATTGCAATGGACTCTGGGCATGTGGTTTGGCACCCGACTGCCGCAAACTGGTTACTGGCCTTATTTGATAGCCAGCCTGATAGGATTAATTTCTTTGATCGGGTTCAGTCTACCGCATGTGCTAAATGTGCTGGAAACACCACCGATGCAGGTTTTTCGTCAGATAAATCAAAAGTTATCGCGAAAAAAATCTATGATTATGTTGTTCAGTAGTTTGTTGAGCCTGTTTCTGGTGTTGATGTTAATTGTTAATGACCTTCTGATAGCGGGTATGCTGATTCTGGCAGTAATATCTTTTGCAGCCTTTATCCCATTAGTGTTAAAGCTGATATTGAAACTATTGGTAACATTGAGTAATAAAAGCTTCTGGTTGAATGGCTATGTTCTGAGCCGGTTACTCAGTGGTCAACGTAATGCTTTGTTTGTGATGTCCGGCTTCAGTCTGACCATGTTATCGGTGTTATTAATTTCCCAGGTTAAAGACCAGCTCATGGCGGACTGGGAAATGCAGTTACCACAGGATAAACCGAACTATTTTCTGGTTAATATTCCAACTAAAGAAGCAGAGCCGCTCAGCCAGTTTTTACGTGCTGAACAGGTATCAACATCAAATGTCTACGCACTGGTTCGTACCCGTTTGGTTGCCATTAATGGTGAGGATGTTAAATCGATAGAGTTTGATTCTGACAGAGCTAATCATTTTAAAAATCATGTGTTTAATATGAGTTTTTCAGATGCTTTGCCGGCCGATAATGTAATCATTGAAGGGTTGTGGCAGGATGAAAAAAATAACCCAAGCGGCTTTTCAGTCGAGCAGGGCATGGCTCAAACTTTGAATTTGAAACTGGGAGATAGCCTGCAATTTTCCGTGCAGGGGGAGCAGTTTGAGGCAGCTGTCAGTAGTATTCGCAGTGTCGTATGGGAAAATTTTCAGCCAAATTTTTATATCCTGGCACCACGACAGTTACTGGAGTCAAAACCGCAAACCTGGCTGATGAGTGCTTTTATCGATAAGCAGCATAAAGGCCTGTTAAAAACCCTTTTACAAAAGTTTCCTACGGTAACCCTGCTGGATATTTCAGAATTAATGCTGCGCATCAAGGGTATTATTCAGCGTGCCAGTGTGGCGCTGGAATTCTTTTTTGTGTTCGCCACTCTGTCAGCAATTATAGTATTGTTATCGGCATTAAAAACCACCAACAGACAACGCGAGATGGAAATAGCACTGTTACAGGTCATGGGTGCTAATAGTCGTCAGAAATTTGCTTCACAGGTTACAGAGTTTATACTGATGGGCCTGCTGGTGGGTACGTTTGCTGCACTGTTTTCCAGCCTGACCGGTTGGCTGGTTGGTAAACTGTTTTTTGACTTATCCTATACTTTTTCTATTAATTTATGGGTTATAAGCCTGTTAAGCTCGGTCGTGTTAATCAGCGTTATGGGGACACTGTTTATCAGAGGTTCTTTTTCAATCAGCCCAATGCGTTTATTACGCAGTTAATCAGCGAATATGTCGTCAACCACAGACAAAGATATAGATTTCTACAGGCAGTCAATTTCAGCCAAACTGGACTGGAATGACAAACTGCAACAGGCCCTCGAATTAGCCTGGAATGCTCCAAAACCTGATAAGTGCCGACCCCGTGCGCTTGATGCCGTGTTACGACTGCTGGATTTCGCTGTTGATGAAAAAACCATATTGGCGACACTGGTGAGTGATATGGGTCTGAGAGATAGTCTTTCAGATGACGATATCAAGTTACAGTTTGGTGATGAAGTATTGATGCTGGCTCGTGGTGTTATCAAATTGAATAGCTTTCAGGATTGTAACGAAAACAGTTTTCGTACTCCTGAGCAGGCAGAAAAATTGCGTCGTTTATTGATGGCTATCATAAAAGACGTTCGTGTGATGCTGGTTAAACTGTGTTATCGCGCCAGTCGTATGCAACTGTTAAAACATTGCAGTTATGAACAACGCCGTTGTATCGCCCGTGAAACGCTGGATATTTATGCGCCGCTGGCCAACCGTTTAGGCATAGGTAAGCTGAAATGGGAAATGGAAGACCTGTCATTCAGAGCGCTGGACCCGCAAAATTTTAAAAGGATTGCTACCTTGCTGGAAGAGCGGCGGGTAGATAGAGAACTGTTCATCAAACAGTTTACCGAGCAGTTAAATGAATTAATCAGCAGCCAGAATATTAAGGGTAAAGTTAGCGGTAGGGTAAAACATATTGTTAGTATCTGGCGCAAAATGCAGCGTAAAAAACTGGAGTTTCATGAACTATTCGATGTGCGAGCGGTGAGGGTTCTGGTTGACTCCATAGCAGATTGTTACGCGGTGCTGGGTATAGTACATACCAACTGGCACTCTATCCCTAATGAATTTGATGACTACATTGCCAACGCCAAAGATAACGGGTATCAGTCATTACATACGGCGGTTATCGCTGAAGGTGGCAAAGTAGTCGAAGTGCAAATCAGAACGGTTGAAATGCATGAAAAATCAGAATTTGGTGTAGCGGCGCATTGGCGCTATAAAGAAGATGTTTCGCTCGATCATCGAATGGAAAAAAGTCTGTCGGTGATGCGTGAAATGCTGGAAGGCCCGGATGAAGATGCCACCGATGCGCTGAACGGATTTTCTACTGAGCTGTCAACCGATCGTGTGTATGTCTTTTCACCTCAGGGTCAGGTTGTGGATATACCAGCCGGTGGTACACCGCTGGATTTTGCGTATTCAGTTCATTCTTCAATTGGTCATCGTTGCCGGGGTGCCAAGGTTAATGGCCGGATTACCAACCTGACATACGAGTTACAGACCGGTGAAGAGGTGGAAATTTTAACAGCCAAAGAAGGTGCTCCCAGTCGTGACTGGATGAATAAAAACCTGGGTTTCCTGAAATCAGCAGGTAATCGGGCCAAAGTAAGAAACTGGTTTAACCAGCTCGACCATGAGCAAAATTTTAGCGATGGTAAAATGATCTATGAGCGTGAGCTGGCAAAATTTAATTTTCGCGATGTCGACCTGAAAAAGCTTCTAGCCTATTTCAAACGAAATGATGAGGATCTTTTTTTTACAGATATCGGTAGGGGAGTTATTACCGGCGCTCAAATAATTGGTTTTCTTCAACACGAAAAAAATAGTGATGCGGATGATCCTTTTAAACGGTTAAAAAAACCGGAAAGAAGTAAGATTCATAATAAAGATGAAATAGTTATTCAGGGTGTCGGTAACCTGTTAACTCACTTTGGGAAATGCTGTAAACCTGTTCCGGGGGATGATGTGATCGGCTTTATTACCAAAGGTTCGGGTGTCACCATTCATAAACGGGACTGTAATAATGTCATGTCTCTGCCGCAGGAGCAGCGTGTCAGGTTAGTGGAAGTTGAATGGGGTGCTGGAACCGGATCGGTATTTTTAGCCGAAATAAGTATCACCGCATTTGATAGAACAGGATTATTACGTGATGTTAGTTCAGTGCTGGCGAATGAAAAAATAAATTTGCTGAGTATTAATTCCAGTACCGATCGAAATGAGCAAATGGTTTATAGCAAACTGAATATAGAAGTCTCCAGTGTAGAACAACTGATACTGATTATCGACAAGCTCTCGCAAATACCGAATGTGCAATCGGTTACGCGATCCCATTAAATCACCCTGATTATTTTAAAAAGTATTAGCTTTCAATGAGTTCCATTAGCCGGCGTTTCTGTATCGCCCCGATGCTGGATTGTACCGATCGCCATGACCGGTATTTTTTGCGCCTGTTCTCAAAACACATGTTGTTGTATAGCGAGATGATTACGACCTCGGCAATTATGCATGGTGATAGAGATTATCTGCTGGGCTTCAATCAGGCTGAACATCCTGTAGCCGTACAATTGGGTGGTTCTGATCCTGAAGTGCTGGCACGGGTAGCTAAAATTTGTGAAGACTATGGTTACGATGAAATAAATCTGAATGTAGGCTGTCCCAGTGACCGGGTTCAATCAGGTGCATTTGGTGCCTGTCTGATGGCAGAGCCAGAGCTGGTAGCAGAGTGTGTTACAGCTATGAAATCTTCAACCAGGTTGCCTGTCACGGTGAAGCATCGAACCGGTATAGATGAACAGGATTCCTGGGATGAACTGGTAAAATTTACCCAACTTCAGCTGGATGCAGGTGTTGATGCCTTGATTATTCATGCCAGAAAAGCCTGGTTAAAAGGCCTGAGCCCCAAACAGAACAGGGATATACCTCCGCTGCAATATGACTGGGTGTATCAACTTAAGCAAATGTTTTCAGGAGCAGAAATAATCATCAATGGCGGTATTAAAACCCTCGATGAATGCCAACAGCATCTGGCACAGGTGGATGGTGTGATGCTGGGACGGGAACCTTATGCGAACCCGTATATGCTGGCAGAGCTTGATAAACGTTTATTTAATGACAGTTCACGGGCAATTCCTGATCGAATGCAAATTTTACAGTCACTTTATCCGTACATTGAGTCCGAAATGTCAGCGGGTATGACTTTGTCTAAAATTATCCGGCATATTATCGGTTTGTTCCATGGTCAACCGAATGGTCGGTTGTGGCGTCGTTATCTGAGTGAAAATGCTTACAAAAAAGGTGCTGATATCCGGGTAATACAACAGGCTGCGGAGTTGGTGAGTTAACTGTTGATTCATTGTGCCAGATTCAGTGTTATAAAATTTAATATGGCTCTGTATGAAAATCATGTAATGTCGTCATTCCCGCATGCTTTTAGCGGGAATCCATTAATAACGAAGTTAAAACTATAAAAAGTGCCATATCCGTGATGGATTCCGGCTAAAAGCATGCCGGAATGACAGTAGTTTCGATACTTAAAAGTTTTACATGATTTTCATACAGAGCCATTATACTTTTTATCAATAATCAATAATCAATAATCAATAATCAATAATCAATAATCGATTTTATCTTTGTGCTCGTTTCGACTCGGTAGCCCTCGGGGGTAATCAGGTTACACGATGTAATATCTCTGTTACTGCATGGGATCAGTAAATATAACGGGCTCTGATGAGCCCGTTATAGTGATAGCTGTTACAGATCTTTCTTACAGAAATACCAGTCAGTGCATTCGTAGCCTTTGGTTTCACGCGCATTGGCGGCAACCATATCAGACAGTGGAGGGACAATTACCTTTTCACCCCGCTGAAATTATTTGATTTTTAAATCTGCTAACTCGCGAGAGTTAAAACTATACGTATTCCTGATTGGATCATAAGCCTGTGAATATTCTGTGTAATTAGCGGGTTAACTAAAATCCATTGAACTATTTTCGAGCTTAATTTGCATATGATTAATTTGCTGATATACAAATGATTTCTTGTTATCTAGCAAATCTTTACCTATATATACGGTACTACTCTTAAATAGGTTATTTGACTGATTAGCAGGCAACGAAGGCTATATTTACTTATTGTATCCGTAAAAATCGTTTGATGAGATTTATAATTAGACATGATTGATGAAGGAATACTGATAGTTGTCAACCTAACCGAAAACCTCAGCCTTTTCTTACCGAATTTGTGTGTGGAAATTCAGTAATCAACCGGTTATTTTAATCTCAACCAGATTCGACAGGTCGCGCAGTACTCATAGTAAATATAATTATGAATGATGAATTAAAACTGCTAGCCGAATTCAGCAACAATGCCACGCTATTGTTATCTCTGACTATTCTTTATCAACTATTCATCAGTCATCAGGACAACAATAAACTGCTGGTGCAGGTTGCCTCCGGGCTGTTGTTCGGGCTGGTTGTCATCATCGGCATGTCTTTACCTGTACACCTGATGCCAGGTGTCATTTTCGATGCCCGTTCGGTCATTTTAAGCCTGGGAGGGTTATTTGGAGGTCCGGTTACAGCGCTTATTGCCGCTGGAATTGCGGCTTTGTATCGAGCATGGCTGGGTGGTTCCGGCACATTAGTTGGCATACTGATCATTCTTACCTCATCAGCCGCCGGGGTTACCGGGTTTTACCTGCGCAAGTCAAAACGCTGGAGCGTCAAAGGTATTTCCTTCCTGGCATTTGGCTTTATAGTTCATGTACTGTCTTTTTTATGGCTGAGTTTGCTTCCCCCTGATATACGCTGGCAGGTAATTCAGCAGGTTAGCCTGCCCTTTCTGGTCGTGTTACCCACGGCTACTTTTCTGGCAGGCATGATCATGTTATTGGTCGAAAAGCGTTTTGAGGCAGAGAAAAAACTACGCGAAAGTGAAAGGCTTTTCCGCACCATTTTCGAACAGGCTGCAGTCGGTGTAGCCCTTATCGATTCAAACAGCGGACGTGTGTTGAGAATTAACAAATACTATTGCGATTTGCTCGGCTATAGTGTTGAGGAGTTATCATCGGTAAACGCCTTTATGAAAATTACCCATGACGATGATATAGCCGCAGATAAGCGTGACATGGAGCGTTTACTGGCTGCAGAAATCCACGATTTTAAAATGGCTAAACGCTATTTTCACAAAAATGGATCTACTGTCTGGGTGAATCTGTCAGTTTCATCGACCGCGTCTGAAGGTGAAAAACCTACCACTCATATAGCCGTCGTTGAAGACTATACCCGGCGTAAAAAGGCTGAGTTAAAACTTGTTGAAAGTGAACAGAGGCAACGACTGTTCATCGAACATGCCCCAGCCGCCCTGGCCATGTTTGATCACGAAATGCATTACCTTGCAGTCAGTCAACGCTGGGTTACAGATTACAGTCTGGCTGATAGCAATGACATGCTTGGGAAATCTCATTATGACATTTTCCCCGAGATACCTGAAAGATGGAAAGCCATTCATCGCCGAGGCCTGGAAGGGGAAGTAATAAGCGCCGACGAAGATCGATTTGAGCGTGAAGATGGCAGCATACAATGGATACGATGGGAAGTTAGGCCCTGGTTCAATAGCGAAGATAAAGTCGGCGGAATCGTTATTTTTACCGAGGATATCACCGAACTGAAAAAGTCTGATTTAGCACTTAGAGAGAAAGAAAAGCTATACATGGCCCTGTTTGAATATATGCCACTGGGCATGCTCATTACCGATCAGAAAGGGTATTACACCAATGCCAACCCAGGTATGTGCCATATGATGGGGTATTCACACGAAGAATTCATCGGCTTACATGCTACCGATATCGTTGCCTCGACAGAAACAAAATTTATCGATCCGGGTCTGGATATAATTATCAACACATCTAATTACAAGCGAGTGTGGAAATTGCGCCGTAAGGATGGCTCTGAATTCGATGCAGAAATATCGGCCACCAAATTGCCTGACGATCTAATTCTCGCGGTAATTCAGGATATCACTGAAGTAAAACTATCAGAGAGGGCTTTACGCGAGAGTGAATCACGTATGCGAACGCTGGTGGAAACCATACCGGATATGGTATGGCTGAAGAATACGGAAGGTGATTACCTGTATTGCAATCAAAAATTCGAGCGTTTTTTTGGAGCTAAGGAAGCTCAGATCATCGGTAAATCTGACTATGATTTTGTGGATAGAGAGCGGGCTGATTTCTTCCGCGAAAACGACCAGGCTGCGATGGCATCAAACAGGCCCACGATAAACGAGGAAGAAGTCACTTTTGCTGATGATGGGCATCATGAATACCTGGAAACCATCAAAACACCCGTTTTTTCTGCTAACAACGAGACCATCGGTGTTCTGGGTATTTCTCGCGATATTTCACAAAGGAAACGGGCTGAACTGGAACTAATAAAGCTTGCGCAGGCCGTTGAACAGAGTCCGGTGAGTATCGTCATCACCAACCTGGATGCGGAGATTGAATATGTTAACCAGGCTTTTGTACAGTTTAGCGGCTATAGCCGTGAAGAAGTACTCGGGCAGAATCCAAGAATTTTACAGTCAGCCAGGTCTCAAACTCAGAACTACGAGTCGATGCGGCATGATTTGCTGGAAGGCAAAACCTGGAAAGGAAAGTTATGTAATCGTAAAAAAGATGGCACAGAATATCTCGAACTGGCTATCATCACGCCAATCCGGCAGCCGGATGGCTCGATTACCCATTACGTTGCAGTAAAGGAGGATATCACCGAGAAAAAATTACTCGGAGATGAACTGGAAAAACATCGTCACCACCTGGAAGAACTGGTTGAACAGCGTACCCGTCAACTGGCCGTAGCCACTGAACATGCAGAATCAGCCAATAGGGCTAAATCGTCTTTTCTGGCCAACATGAGTCATGAAATACGCACACCGATGAATGCGATCATTGGATTGACCCATATTCTGCAACGAGATGAAAAAAACACTACCAATGCAGATAGACTGAATAAAATTGATGCAGCGGGACGTCACCTGCTTGCCATTATTAATGATATTTTGGACTTGTCCAAGATTGAATCAGGAAAACTGGTGCTGGAGCATACAGATTTTCATCTAGGTGCCATTTTTATCATGTTACCTCTATTTTTAAAGAACAGGCCAAAAATAAAGGACTGGAGATAGAAGTCGATCAAAATGCAGTGCCTCGCTGGTTAAAGGGAGATCCAACCAGGCTCCGTCAGGCGCTGATTAATTATGCTGGCAATGCCATCAAGTTTACCCAACATGGCAAGATTTCACTACGAGCTAAAAAACTGCAAGATCGGGATGGTGAAGTGTTAGTCAGGTTCGAAGTTCAGGATACCGGCATTGGCATGGATGTTGATAAAACATCCAGATTATTTAAGGCTTTTGAACAGGCAGACACATCAACCACCCGCAAATACGGAGGTACGGGACTGGGGCTGGCGATTAACCATCATTTAGCCCGATTAATGGGCGGTGAAGTTGGTGTGGAGAGTAAAAAGGGACTGGGCAGTACATTCTGGTTTACAGCCCGACTGGCTCATGGACAGAAAAGAAGTAGCTCAACATCATCCGTCGAATTGAGCGATGCAGAAAATATACTGCGTGGTCAATATGGCGGTGCAAGAATTCTTCTAGTCGAGGATAATGACATTAACCGGGAAGTGGCTGCAGATTTATTAAGTGGAGTAAAGCTGATTGTTGAAAGTGCAGAGAATGGTCGAATAGCGGTGGAAAAAACAACTGCTAATCACTATGACCTGATCCTGATGGATGTACAAATGCCAGAGATGGATGGTCTGCAGGCAACCCGGCTCATTCGTTCCAGTAAGAACGGTGCACAACTGCCAATACTGGCAATGACTGCGAATGTTTTTGAAGAAGATCGTCAGGCATGTCTGGAAGCAGGGATGGATGACTTTGTTGCCAAGCCGGTAGATCCTGCTGACCTGTACTCAACCCTGTTGAAATGGTTATCGCAGTCGACTGATTTTACAAACAATAAAATACCTGTATCGCACAGTACATCAACGGTGAAAAAGCCATCTGCCGCTTCAACAGTAGCCCCCGGGCCTGATCAAAACCCAATTAATCTCAATGCTCTGAGGAGTCGATTTGGTGATGATACTGTAAAGCATGCCTCACTGTTAAATAAGTTCATGATCCAGGCTGAGAGTATTATGTCTGAAATTACCTCAGCCTGTGAGCAGCAGGATGAGGGGGCCGTCTCTTTCCTGGCCCACAAGTTGAAATCATCTGCCAGAATGGTCGGTGCCGATACCCTGGCTGATTTATGCCTGCAACTTGAGGTTGCGGGTCAGCAGCGAAACCTTGTAGAAATTCTGGAACTTCAGGGTCAACTTCCGCCTTTACTGGAATCACTTAAGGTATTCGTTGAGTTTTTACAGGTATAATTTTATAAATGGTAACAGAGTCAGAAATGAAAAAATCTTTAACAAATTTATTAGTGGTTGATGATGATAGCTTTTACCTGGAAGTGCTCTGTGAGAGTTTACAGGAAATGGGCTATGTGACTGAAACAGCCAACAATGGCCAGCATGCATGGGATATATTAACCGAAAGTGCAGGCCGGTTTGATGCGGTGCTGCTGGATCGTATGATGCCAGTAATGGATGGCATGGAACTGCTTACCCGTATAAGGGCCGATGCAGAATTGCAGGCACTTCCTGTCATCATGCAAACCACCATGTCAGAAAAAGAAGAAATTTTGCAGGGATTAAAAGCCGGCGCTCACTACTACCTGATTAAACCATTCGAAAAGGATCAACTGCTTGCCATCGTAAAAACAGCGGTGCAGGATTATCAGCGTATTCAATCGATGCAGCAGGAAACAACAAAAACAATACAAACCCTCGCCCTGATGAACCAGGGCAGTTTTACCTTTCGTTCGCTGCAGGAAGGGCGTGACCTGGTGATGCTGATATCACGTGCTTTTCCGGCAGCCAGTAAAATAGTCATGGGGTTATCGGAACTGGTGATTAATGCTGTCGAGCATGGAAATTTATCGATCGGTTACGACGATAAATCGCGACTCAATAAACAGGGTATCTGGGAGCAGGAGGTAGCAAGGCGACTTGGTCTCCCTGAAAATGCCGATAAAGTGGTTAAATTAACATTCGAACGTAATGAACAGGAAGTGAAATTTCAGATTGAAGATCAGGGACAGGGCTTTAACTGGGAGAAATATCTGGAAATTAGTCCTGAACGTGCTTTTGATACCCATGGCAGGGGCATTGCCATGGCAAAATTGATCAGTTTCGATCATCTTGAATACAGGGGAAATGGTAGTCAGGTTGTTGCGACTGTGTTACTTAACTGAAAGATTTAACTATTGAGCACACTCTGATCCATGCCATTTATTACAACTGCAGTAACTTCATGTGTCAATTAACGATCCCATGAAATATCCGGGCTAAATGTTATTAACTTCAAAACTCCGGCGTATTGCTCTTAACCAACAGGGCCTGTTAAAAGCCGATTCTTTTGGTCATGGCAAAAAGGCGACATTGCGCGCTATCAAGCAGCTGGGTTACCTGCAGATAGACACGATTTCTGTAGTTGAGCGGGCACATCACCATGTAGTGTGGTCAAGAGTGTCTAATTATAAACCTGAATTACTTGAGCAACTTGTTACTGAGCGTCAGTTATTCGAATACTGGTTTCACGCTGCCTCCTGGTTGCCGATGAGTGATTATCGTTTTGCCCTGCCACGTATGGCTAACAATAATGGTGAGCGAAACTGGTTTAAGAGTTGTGACCAGAAATTACTACAGCATATTATTAAACGTATCAAAGTTGAAGGTCCGTTGCGAGCTCGTGATTTTAAAGATACGCGCCATACTAATAGTGGCTGGTGGGACTGGAAGCCTGCTAAGCAGGCACTAGAACAACTATTTATGCAGGGCGAGCTGATGGTCAGTAGACGTGATGGGTTTCAAAAGGTTTACGACCTGCCTGAACGTGTATTACCCGACTGGGTCGATACCTGTATGCCAGGCCTGGAAGAATATGCCAGTCATCTGATTGACAACACTTTACGGGCACATGGCTTTGCTACCTTTAAATCTATGAGTTATTTGCGTAAGGGACAAAAATTGCGTAATGCTATTAAAGAGCAATTAGTTTCACGCCTCGAAAGTGACCTGCTAACGAGCATAGATCTGGGAAATAACAATATTGTGTATTTTAATCCTGCACTGCTGGAAGCTCGCACACCACGAAGCCAGGCTCGCGTTAGCATATTATCTCCCTTTGATAATGTCATTATCCAAAGGCAACGGGTCAGTGATATATTTAATTTTAATTTTCAGGTTGAGTGCTATTTACCAGAGTTTAAAAGACAATATGGCTATTTCAGCTTACCGATTTTATATCGGGATCGCTTTGTCGGTCGTATCGATTGCAAGGCGCATCGAGCTATAAAAAGTCTCGAAGTAAAATCTTTGACTATCGAAAAGCAGCTGGATGCTAATTTTGTTGATTCTTTTCATCAGGCCCTGTTATCGTTTTCAGCTTTTAATGGCTGCCAGGAAATAACATTCGCATCTTCCTGTTCAAATGATTTTTCCAGCATAATATCCAGAAGGCAGAACTAGTCTCTTTCAATCCGGTTTATAAGTTCTAAAAGTCAGGTTTATTCTCGGGCTGGTTGATTTTTTTGTTTTCGGTAAACAGTGCAACCAGTGGTTTTGAGTCGTACCTTTCATCACCAGCAGGCTACCTGCCTGCAGATTCACCGACAGGCTTTTTTTAGTGTTTTTGTGCTTGAAAGAAAATTTCCGTTCTGAGCCGAAACTTAAAGATGCGATAGTGGTATTGGTTCCGAGAGCTTTTTCATTATCACTGTGCCAGGTCACTCCTTCCTCACCATTATGGTAAAGATTAACTAAACAGGAGTTAAATTCGGTATCACATTTTTGTTCAACGATGTCTTTCAATGCTAATAATTCTGACGTCCAGGGCAGGGCATGTCTGGTGGTTTTGGAATAGGTGTAGGCGTAGTTGCCATCGCCATACCAGGCAATTTTTCGTTTGGTAGTTATATGTTTGCCGGCGATGATCACTTCATCAGGTTTCCAGTCAACCGAGTCGAATAGAAGATCAAAGTAATGTTGTGCTTCAGAGTGATTAAAAATTTCTCCAAAATAATTTACTTCACCATCAAAGGGTAAAAGATTTAAAGTCGGGTCATAATCAAATAAATCCATGAGTTATTGATTTAATAAGTTATTGAGCTTAATTTTTTGCACAGCGCCATGCAGGCCGGGTTGGTTTTGCAGTAAAACTCGTAGTGGAATATTCGCGACATAGGGTTTAAAGCGACCCTTGTCTTCAAAGCGTGCCCTGCATTCACTATTTTTGAGAAAATCTATAATTTTAGGGGGGATTCCACCAGCGATATAAACACCGCCTTTGGCACCTGTAATCATTGCCAGGTTACCTGCGGTAGATCCGAGTATCCGGCAAAAGATAGATAATGTTTCTACCGCCAGTAAATCTTTGCCAGCGATTGCCGCCGTTGATATTTCGCTGGCTGTTGTGAGGGGGTCTTTTGATGCCTTAAGTTTGCACAGAGCCTGATAAATATTAACGATGCCATCGCCAGATAACAAACGTTCTAACGACACATGTTGATAACGGGTTTTTAATTCAGACAGTATGGCTATTTCCTGATGACTGGCAGGTGCAAATTCTATATGGCCTCCTTCTCCGTCGAGTACAATAAATCCTTTGTCGACTGGAAGCAGGGTGCACATGCCAAGCCCGGTACCCGGCCCTAATATGGCGACAGGTTTTCCTTCCACCGGGGTACCGCCACCTAGCGGTAGCCATTCATCGGGCTTAATAGCTGTAACGCTGTATGCAATAGCTGAAAAGTCATTAATTACATCGACCGGAATATTACCAAGAGTAGCTGACAGTTCAGTTTTACTGAAGGTCCAGTGGCTATTGGTAAAGCGGATAAGATCCTCGTCTACGGGGCAGGCGACTGCCAGGCAAACAGCTTCGGGCATGTTATTCCACAGCCCTGTTTTAGTAACTATAGCAATAAAGTGCTGTAACCCTTCGATAAAAGTAGCGTGCATGGCAACGGATAAAACCGTGATCTCTTTAAGTTCATCACCATCGATATCGTGCAGTGCAAAGCGCGCATTGGTGCCACCAATATCTGCCACCAGGTACCAGGCCTTTACATCAGGCATGATTTATTCACCATTCAAGTCAAAAAGAAATACAGAGTTTATCTCAACGCTAGGCCACTTTCAGCCTATTTC
>CALCSG010000151.1 GCA_937894085.1 uncultured Gammaproteobacteria bacterium
TCCATGGGCTCGCAGCATAAGCACATCCCGTGCGACCGCCAGGGACGGCGGAAGTGCTGGGAATGCAGGAGCATTTTTCGACCAAACACCCTCTTTGGGCTATCCATGCCCACCGGGTATAAGGCCAATCCCTGGCCAAAAAAAAGCCGGGAGAAGAAGCACAACATCAGGGGAGATTGTTTTTGCTTCTTTCCCGGCGGGGAGTTAACTTTTTAGTGATTAGTTAGACAGGCTATAGATATACCCGGCTAACAGATGCGCCTTATCTTCACCAAGAAACTCATTATGCGCCGGCATTTTACTCATACGGCCTTCACTAATAGTTTTCTTAATGCTTGCAGCAGAACTACCATGTAACCAGATAGTATCCGTCAGGTTAGGAGCACCAAACAGGTAACTACCTTTAGCATCGGCCTGGTGACAGGCTATACACAATACCTGAAACTTTGCTTTACCTGCTTCGGCTGAAACTGAGTCAACTTTACGTCCGCTTAAAGACTGAACATAAGCTGCAACATCTTCAACACCCTGCTTACCTAAAGCCGGGCCCATAGCAGGCATTACGCCATTTCGTCCCATCAGAATACTCTGCTTGATCTTGTCAGGCTCGCCACCGTACAACCAGTCATTATCACTCAGGTTAGGATAACCAGTTGTACCCTTAGCATCGGAACCATGACACTGAGAACAGTAGTTACTGAACAATCTTTCACCTGCTTTAATGGCTTTAGGATCTTTTGCCAGCTCAGCAATCGGAGTTGCTGCAAATTTCGCAAATATAGGACCATATTTAGCATTTGAGTCAGCCACTTCTGCATCATACTGGCCATGTGATGACCATCCTGAAGTACCCTTAAAGTTACCCAGACCAGGATAAATCACCAGGTAAACCAGGCTAAAGATAATGGTAAAATAAAACAACCATAACCACCATTTAGGCAGCGGATTATTTAACTCTTCCAGACCATCCCATTTATGTCCTGTAGACTCTCCTGCTGCACTTTCATTCGGGCGACTCTTCATCGTCCACTTTATCAGCCAGTAACAGGCAAAGATATTGACCAGGGTAATAACGATTACCCACCAGTTAAAAAAGCTACTAATCATTGTTCTGTTCCTTTTCTGGATTATTATTACTATCGTCCACTGCGAGCATGGCTGCTTCATTGAAAGCAACCTCACGCTTAGAACTCCAGGCCCAGGCATAGATGCCAATTACGGTACTCATCAGGATCAGTGTCCAGATACCGTGGACGGTGCCACTCAGTATTTCATTCATGCCGGCCACCTATCGTATGCTTACTGCAGTGCCCAGATGTTGCAGGTAGGCAATCAGTGCTTTCATCTCGGTTTTACCCTTGACGGCATCTGCTGCTCCGGCAATATCTGCATCTGTGTAAGGAACACCTAAGGTTCTCAGTACTTTCATCTTTTTAGGCGTATCTTCACCCGTTAATTCATTCCTTAACAGGAACCCGAAAGTAGGCATATTTGACTCAGGAACTACATCACGAGGATTAATCAGGTGCGCTTCATGCCAGTCGTCAGAATAACGACCGCCAACACGTGCCAGATCAGGCCCTGTTCGCTTGGAGCCCCACAGGAATGGATGATCATAAACAAACTCACCCGCTACCGAGTAATGACCATAGCGCTCGGTTTCCGCACGGAACGGGCGAATCATTTGCGAATGACAGGCATTACAGGCTTCACGGATATAAATATCGCGTCCTTCAAGCTGCATGGCCGTATAAGGCTTAAGCCCTTCAACCGGTTTAGTGGTGTCTTCCATAAAATACAGAGGAACAATTTCAGCCAAACCACCGAAACTGATCACTATGACAACCAGGATAGCCATCAGGCCAATATTCTTTTCTACTACATCATGACTCATGATAATTCTCCTAATGTGCCGGCTGTGCGACTTCGATGTCGGTTACAGTAGTACCGGCAACAGTCTTGTACACGTTATAAGCCATCAGGAACATGCCACTGAGGAACAGCAGGCCACCTAACAGACGTACAAAGTAGAATGGGTATGTAGCTTCCAGAGACTCAACAAAACTATAAGTCAGTGTACCGTCAGCATTCACCGCTCTCCACATCAAACCTTGCATAACACCAGAGATCCACATCGCAGAGATGTATAAAACAACACCGATGGTGGCAATCCAGAAATGGGTATCAATCAGCCTGGTACTGTACATACCCTCTTTATTGAAAACCCAGGGAATCAATGCATACATGGAACCGATACTAACCAGTGCCACCCAGCCTAAAGCGCCAGAGTGAACGTGTCCGACAGTCCAGTCAGTATAATGAGAAAGGGCATTAACTGTTTTAATCGCCATCATCGGACCTTCGAAGGTAGACATTCCATAGAAAGATAGAGAAACGATAAGGAATTTTAGAATGGGATCTGAACGCAGTTTATGCCATGCGCCAGACAACGTCATGATACCGTTGATCATACCACCCCAGCTTGGAGCTAACAGAATCAGTGAGAAAACCATACCTAATGACTGGGCCCAGTCAGGTAATGCTGTGTAATGTAAATGGTGAGGACCTGCCCACATATAAGTGGATATTAAAGCCCAGAAATGCACAACAGATAAACGATAAGAGAAAACCGGGCGCTGTGAAACCTTTGGAATAAAGTAATACATCATGCCAAGGAAACCCGCTGTCAGGAAAAAGCCTACCGCGTTATGACCATACCACCATTGAACCATCGCATCGATGGCACCATGATAAGCAGAATAAGATTTAGTCAGGGTTACAGGCAAAGCCGCACTGTTAACCAGATGCAATACTGCGATCGTCAGGATAAAGGCCCCATAAAACCAGTTAGCCACATAGATGTGTTTAACCTTACGTTTCATGATAGTACCGAAAAATACCAGTGCGTAAGAAACCCACACCAGGGTAATCAGTATATCGATTGGCCATTCCAGCTCGGCATATTCCTTACTACTGGTAATACCCAGTGGTAAAGTTATTGCAGCAAGCAAAATAACCAGGGTCCAGCCCCAGAATGTAAATGCAGCTAGTGCATCACTGAATAAACGGGTATGACAGGTACGCTGTACTACATAATAGGATGTAGCAAATAAAGCAGAACCACCAAACGCAAAAATTACCGCGTTAGTATGCAATGCTCTTAAACGACCGTAGGCTAACCATGGCATATCGAGACTTAATTGCGGCCAGATTAACTCTGCTGCGATGAAGACTCCAACTGTCATGCCTACGATACCCCAAACTACCGTCATAATGGCAAACTGCCGGACGACTTTATAATTGTAGGTTTCCATTAATGGCCTCATATTGAATTGAAATTTAAGCGCTGGGGAGTGTGACGTTTTGTCGCAATCTATAAAATGACATGGATCAAGTGTCATATTTTTTTTAAGTCGTATATAATGAAAACTTGATGTACATTTCGTTAAGTTTAACCAAAAAAACTGAAACAACCGAATTACTCACCATAGACTCAAGCGACTGATATGCAAAAAATAATGAACCAGGTTCAACTCTCAAAACAGCTGAAAGTAAGCTGTGAATCTTGCAGTCTATCTGAATTATGTTTACCTAGAGGCCTCTCGACAAAAGAGATGAATATTCTAGATGACCATATTGAACGACCCAGAAACCTGTCTCAAAATGCACAACTATATCAACCGGGAGATAAATTCACTGGTTTCTATGCAGTACGTTCTGGCGGGGTTAAAACTTACCTTACTAAAAAAACCGGTGAACAACAGATTCTGGGGTTCCATCTTCCAGGTGAAGTTTTTGGTCTGGATGGTATGGAAAATGGAAAGCAGCGCTGTTACGCCACCACCCTGGAAAACACATCCTATTGCATATTACCCTATGATCAACTGGATCATTTATGTGAAACAATTCCTGAACTTCGTCATCAGGTTTGCCAGTTACTGGGGCATGAAATGAACTGTGACCACTCACATTTATTATTACTCGGTCAACAAACCGCTCATGAGCGCCTGGCAACCTTCCTGTTAAATATCTCCAGTCGCTTTAAACATCGTGGTTTTTCACCCACCAGTTTTATGTTACCTATGTCACGACATGACATTGCAGGCTTTCTGGGAATAGCAGTTGAAACAGTCAGTCGGCTGTTCAAGTCTTTCCAGGAAAAAGGTATAGTAATTATCAATCGCAAACAGGTTGATATTATCAATCTTGATAAATTGAATAATATGGTCGCTAACTGCGAAGAAACTGACTAACTCACCGGGCCTGTTGAACGATTTTAGCCAACACAGCCCGCTGAAAAAATACAGGCGGGTAAGTGATTTAAACTATTAAATCACTTTAGAAAACTTGACCACGTTATCTTTCAGGTAATTATCAAAAACCATACAGATATTCCTGATCAGTAAACGCCCTCTTGTTTCAACCTGAATAGCTTCATCATTAACCTGTAGCAAGCCTTCTTCAACCATGCTCTTCAGCTCTTTCTTTTCGGCTTTAAAATAGTCTTTAAAGACTATACCCCACTCAGCTTCCAGCTTTTTAATATCCAGCTTGAAATGACAGATTAACTGATTGATAACCTGTTTGCGGATCATGTCATCTGTATTCATCACCAGGCCACGAACTATCGGCAATTTTCCTGCTGTAACCATTTCACGGTATTCATCCATATTACTGCTATTCTGACTATAACTATCAAAGATTGAACCGATAGAACTGACACCTATGGCCACAAGATCTGTATTGGCATGAGTCGAATAACCCTGAAAGTTTCTCTGCAATGACCCTTCCTGCTGCGCCTTCACCATAGAGTCATCCTCAAGTGCAAAATGATCCATACCGATATAAACATAACCTGCCTTTTGCAGTTTATTCATGGTTAATTCGAGAATTTTTAATTTTTCGGCCGGTGACGGTAAATCTTCTTCATTAATTCTTCTTTGCGGCTTGAAACGCTCTGGTAAGTGAGCGTAATTAAAGATAGAAAGTCTATCCGGTTTGAGGCGGATAACTTTATCCAGGGTGGCTTCAAAAGTTTCAACCGATTGAAAAGGTAAGCCATAAATTAAATCCATATTAATTGACTTTATATTTAACTTTCTGGCTGTTTCAAGGCGTTCACGTACTAATTCATAACTTTGAATTCTATTAACCGCCTTTTGAACTTTTGCATCAAAATCCTGCACACCCAGACTGATACGATTAAAACCGATATTATTCAGAAGCTCTAATGTTTCATTGGTCACTTTGCGTGGGTCTATCTCAATAGACATTTCGCAGTTTTCTGCAATTTTGAAATTCTCTTCGACCATACGCATCAATCTAATGAGTTCTTCGTCATTCAGAAAAGTTGGGGTACCGCCTCCCAGATGTAACTGCTCAAGCTCTCTATCGGCATCAAACAATGGTGCAATCATGTTAATTTCAGCTTCCAGCAAATCCAGATATTCATTGCTGACAGTATGATTTTTGGTAATTATTTTATTGCAGGCACAGTAATAACAAATGGTGTCACAATAGGGTATATGAACATACAGAGATAAAGGACTCGGAATCATCTCAGTATTACTTCGTTGTATACAGCTTTTCAGAGTCTGCTCTGTATATGAAGCAGAAAACTGTGGTGCAGTCGGATACGAAGTATAGCGTGGCCCTGATTTATCGTATTTCTTGATCAGTTCCGGATCAAAATTTAGCATCTGAACCATGATTAGGCTTTTTCCTGTGTAAAAATTATTTAAGGTTGCTATTGTAGGATATACGAATCAGGGAAAAATGACTTAAGTCAAATGTGTCTGGCTTCGTAATCAACAGTTAAGCAGATAATTTTAGTGTGAAATCGAATATTTTAATATTTATTGACTAAATTATGGCGTTTTACCTGCGTACAACTGGGACAACGATAAAACACCAGGATTGCTTAATATAATTACCAATTCCGTTAAAATATCTACTACACTCTAAAAAAACAAAACTCTTATCAGGAGCATCTTAACAGTGGATATAGCAAGTCTGGTCGGTATCATTGCCGCTTTTGGTATTATCGTTTCTTCAATCATGATGGGTGGCCCATTCATCATCTTTGTCAATGTGCCATCTATTCTGGTAGTCGTAGGGGGTACATTTGGAGCCACATTAATGCGCGTTACACTGGCTGACTTTCTCGGTTCATTTAAAGTTGGCATGAAGGCATTTATGTATAAAATGGACAATCCTTCCAGTCTCATTGAAGAAGCTGTAGAAATGGCCAATATAGCACGCAAGGAAGGATTACTTGCGCTTGAAGGCAGAGACATAAGCAACCTGTTTTTACAAAGAGGTATCGGCCTGTGTATCGATGGCCACTCTCCCGAAATCGTCAACAACCTGTTATCCAAAGATATTAATCTGGCTATAGAACGCCACACCAAGGGTTCTGACATGTTTAAAGCCATGGCTGTTTATGCTCCTGCTATGGGTATGATCGGCACATTGATTGGCCTTGTACAAATGTTAGCCAACATGAGCGACCCGGCTGCTATCGGTCCGGCCATGGCAGTTGCACTATTAACTACGCTGTATGGAGCGGTAATCGCGAACGCTTTTGCTCAACCCCTGGCAGAAAAGTTAATGTTGATAGCCGCTTCCGAAAAACTTAATAAATCTTTAATCCTTGAATCTATTGCAGCTATTCAGGATGGCACCAACCCACGTGTTATGCAGCAATTACTGAATGCATTTTTACCCGAAACTAAACGACCTAAAGATGATTGATGCTGGATTAAATCATGAGTGAAGAACCCGATTGCCCGGTCTGTGAAGAGGGCTTACCTCCCTGGTTAGCCACCTTTGCAGACCTTATGTCTTTGTTAATGTGCTTTTTTGTATTGCTGCTGTCTTTTGCTGAGATGGATGTTTTAAAATACAAACAGGTTGCCGGCGCAATGAAAATGGCGTTCGGCGTGCAGCGTGATGTCATAGCAACCGAAATCCCCAAAGGCACAAGTGTTATCGCCCAGCAATATAGTCCGGGTAAACCCATAGAAGTAACTCCTCTGGAAATCATGCGTGAAAAATCTACGGATGATACTAAAACCAACCTGGACTTTACCGATTCAAATAGCCGTAATGATCTGTCTCAGGCTGAAGCCGCGGCATTGGCTGCACAACATGCCAAACAAATGGCCAAAGAAGAGGCGGAGGAATTACAGAAAGAACTGGCATCTGCTATCGGCGATGGTTTACTGGAAGTCGAAGCTTTTAATGACAGGGTTTTAATTCGAATTCGGGAAAAAGGCTCTTTTGGTTCAGGGATAGCTGACCTCAAACCAGAGTTCGAACCTATACTTGAACAAATCGCCGCTGTCCTAAAACAACGTGATGGTCAATTTATCATTGCCGGTCATACCGATGATATCCCCATAGAAACCAGGCAGTTTCGATCAAACTGGGATCTTTCTGCCAAGCGTGCAGCTACAGTCGTACACTTTTTTATACAACGCGGTGACATCGACCCCGAACGCATGGAAATTCGGGCACATTCAGATAACCAGCCGCTAGTTCCAAATGACAGCTGGGAAAACAGAGCGCAAAACCGAAGAGTAGAAATTAGCGTATTGCACGGTAATACAGAATCTATAATGATGGATTCACCCGCCGATAATGTAGAATTTGTAAAGGAACAATAAGCATGAGCGACGAGCGACGACGTTTTTTTAGAATAGAAGATATCGTAGGCCTGAAAACACAGGTCATTGAAAAACAGGATCTTGAAAAAAAGATTGATAGCTTCTGGAATGACCAGCATCAATTTTCAATGCGTAATGAGTTCAATTATAAACTGGATCAACATAAAGCTGATTTACAACACATAAAAACGAAAATGCCGGAATTAGGGCGCTATTTATCAGTATTACAGGAACAGCTGGATCTATTAACCAATAAATTATTATCTGAAGATGATGAATTTATCACCAGAGAAACCGAAGTAAACATCAGTGCTCAAGGCATCTCATTCACCTCAGATGAACAGGTTAACGCAGGGGACATAGTTGAATTAAATTTATTACTGCTGCCCAGCCAGCAAAAAATTGTTGTTTTCGCAAAGGTCATGAAGTGCCAACAGGATGATAAAAACACGAAAAATTTCAATATTTCACTCGATTTTGAACACATACACGATGCCGATCAGGAATTGCTAGTCAAACATGTGCATGGAAAACAGCTCAGGTCACTGGGTGCAGCTCGCTTCGAAGAAAATAGTTAAGTCAATTTACACGGCATTCCCTAAAACAACCCATGTCATTATCTCAGGCGCAAAGCTGGTTAAAAAAACATTCAGACAGCATTCCGGCTCTCAATATTAATCATCAAAAAATTATTGAATTACTGGACTCTGAAAAAAACTCACAGGATATTGTTTTACATGCTTTGGCTGACCCCGGGTTATCGTTGGCGTTACTCAAAAAAGTCAATGCCGACAGAGGTACAAATTCCGCTAAGGATAGAGTTGAATCCACCAGGTCCGCCATTACCCTGTTGGGAAACCAGGTCACACACAGCTTACTAAGAAAATATTCAGTTGCTGAAAAAAAGCTGAATAACCCCCAGCAACTATTTTTATTTCATCAAATTATTAACCGTAGTTTCCATAACGAAGTACAGGTAACTGCGTGGGCAGAGGGAAATGGTTACCAACATAAAGAACAATTGAAAGCCTGCGCATTATTAAGTTATACAGGAGAAATTCTTTGTTGTGTATATGATTTTGAGCATTATTTGCAATACATTCTTGGTGGAAGCGTAATCGGCGAAGAACAACAGATTTTCGGCTTTAGCTTCCCTCAATTAACTGAAGCTTTATGCCTGAAATTAAATCTCCCTGAAATATTTATTCAGGCTCTACCGCATAAAGAAAGTGATCAACAAAGAGAAAAATTTCTTTGTTTTATAGCAAAACTTTGCCATCAATGCGAACATGGCTGGTTTACCAAAGCTCAATTTAAAACCTTTAACCTGTTTGCGGAATTTCTACAACACCCGGTTGATCAGGTGATACAGAAATTCCACCAGGTTTCAGTACACGCTGCGCGCCAGTCCATACTAGAGGATGCATGGCAGGCGGCAAGCCGGTTAATTTTAATCAGTGACAGTGCCTGGATACCTGCTGATCCTGCTGCGCTCAGGAACGCAGCAGTTGACCGACCTAAATCAGCTCAACCAGACTTCCATAAAACTGAAAAGCCAGGCGTCAAAGAGACGCACAAAACAAGTTCAG
>CALCSG010000152.1 GCA_937894085.1 uncultured Gammaproteobacteria bacterium
ACGGACTGGTGAAAAGGAAACTGGAAATAAAACGACTGCAAAAAATTGTGACCGATAGAATTTCCAGCTCTCAGCAACAGATTAAACAACGCGTAAAAAAGCAGCAGGAACAGCAGCAACAGCTCGCTAGCATGCAACAAAAAGCGGATATCTTCAGCCAGCAACAATCTTCCAGCACAACTTATAGCAACAGCGATACCAGTAGTTTTAGTATCAGTGAAGAGCAGGTCGAAGTCGCATTCCTGCAGGAAAAACAAAACTGGAGTCGTCATGAAAAATAAAAAGCAGGTTTCTTTATTTGAAGGAGTGCTGGTCGCACTCATCTGCAGTCTGACTGGTAGCGTTCTTTATTTTACATTTACCTCGTTATTTTCTGTCGACTTTACAGTTAAGTTGCTGATGACTGGATTAAGTTTTTTTTACCTTCTTTATTTACTCAGCCGCAGTCATGAAACTATAGGAAGGCTCAGTTTCGTTTTAGTGTGGTTTGTTATTACCATCGCGCTATGGTTTTTCTCTGCACCTGTTTTACTGTTTGTTTCGACACAGCTAGTCATCATCTGGCTGGTTCGTTCAATCTATTTTTATTCCAGCCTGTTTAGTGCAGCTGCAGATCTTGCTTTAAGCGCGCTAAGCATGGCAACTGCTATGTGGACTATCAGTCATACGGCTAGCCCGTTTTTAACACTGTGGTGCTTCTTCCTGACTCAGGCTCTTTTTGTACTGATTCCACGCAGCATCAATTCCGCTATTAACAACACAGCAAACCAGCAGCATTCAGAAACCAGTTTCCAGCATTCGTACCGTGTCGCAGAAGCAGCCGTTATGAAACTATCCAGTCATCAATAAGAGGATTCAACAATGAAAACAAAATTATTCAGCATCAGTATTTTCGTGGCAACTGCCGTTATCGTCAGCTTCTTTCCAAATATTCAGAATGCACTGGCAAAACCCGCACTATCACCGTCAATCATTGACCCCGTTGACATAACGCAAATGGAAAACAATGGATCACTCAATAATGAACGGCCAAAAATTGAAGTAGTGTTTGTACTCGATACCACCGGCAGCATGAGCGGTTTGATTGAAGCCGCAAAGGAAAAGATCTGGTCGATAGCCAGTACTATGGCATCGGCACAAACCGCACCTGAAATTAAAATGGGGCTGGTGGCTTATCGTGATCGAGGCGATGCTTATGTCACCCGCAGCGTGGCATTATCGGATGACCTCGACTCTATGTATGCCCAGCTGATGGATTTTCAGGCCGCAGGTGGCGGCGATACGCCGGAAAGTGTTAACCAGGCTCTATTTGAAGCCGTTAATAACATGACATGGAGTCAACAGTCACAAACCTATAAGGTCATTTTCCTGGTCGGTGATGCTCCAGCACACATGGATTATCAGGACGACGTAAAATATCCACAAACCATCAACATAGCAAAACAGAAAGACATTACCATCAACACTATCCAGGCAGGACAAAGCAGTGCTACCAGAACGAACTGGCAACAGCTGGCAACACTTGGAAATGGTAAATATTTTCAGGTTGAGCAGGCAGGTAATGCGGTGGCAATCTCAACTCCTTATGATAAAAAAATGGCTGAATTATCGGCTCAACTGGATGCAACACGTTTGTATTATGGTAACCCGGAGAAAAAGGCAAAACAGGCTATTAAACTGGCCTCTACCCGCAAACTGCAAAAACAGGCCAGTGATGAAGCACTCGCCCGCCGTGCTACCTACAATTCATCGGCAACTGGCAAAATAAACTTTCTCGGCGAAGGTGAACTGGTTGATGCCGTCAGCAATGGCGAGGTGGATTTATCCAGCATTGAGAAAAAAGAGTTACCGGAATCTTTACAGGCTCTGACACCTTTACAACAACAGGCCGTTATCATTAAAGCAAAAAATGAGCGCAATAGAATCCATAGTGAAATTAGTCAGCTGATTGAACAACGCTCCAGTTACCTAAAAAAAGAAGTGGCTAGTAGGGGTGGAGAAAAAGATTCCTTCGACGCCAAAATCTTCGGAGCTATTCGAGCTCAGGCCAGCCAGAAAGGAATGATTTACGATGATGATAGTGCTAAATATTAATTAACCTTACCTGACAAAACCTCTTTTTTGATAAGAAGATGTTTTGTTCTCTCGTTCCCATGCTCCCGCGTGGGAACGCATACGTAGCCCTGCAATGAGCCAGGTCAGCGAAATAACGAAATACTTCGTAAACGGGAAAATTATGGCAAGAAACTGTTAGATCATCGAAGATGGCCGTCTCGGTTATCGGCTTTAACGACTGTACGGGTTATGAGTTACTACGCTGGAGCATGGGAACTAGATATTATTGAACCCGGCAGGCTCCTGGAAGTATTGTATCTGATTTCTTCCATTACCTTTGGCTTTATACAGTGCTTTATCAGCCCTGTTAATCAAGCTCTGTGGGCCATCACCCTGAATATATTCAGCAACGCCTAAACTGGCCGTTTTATGATCAATGACAGTAAACATATGATCTTCTATCTTACTTCTAAGATGTTCAGCAAAACTTGCCGCTTCTTTAATGCCAGTTTCTGGAAGAATTATTAAAAACTCTTCGCCGCCCCAACGCCCCACCTCATCAACTTTTCTCATACTATTTTTTAAAATTGAAGAAAACTCTTTTAACACCGCATCTCCGACATGATGCCCATAATTATCATTGACACTTTTGAAGTAATCTATATCCAGTAAAATGACTGAAAGTTTTCTTTTATAACGCTCAGACCGTTGAATTTCTTCAACGATGATACTTTCACTTTTTGAACGATTGTTAAGGCCTGTCATTCCATCAATTGTGGCAATACATTCAAATTTATACTCATTGAGAAATGTCTGTATGTGTGACTTCTCAATGAGAAATGCATTTAAAAGCCCAAATGAAAAAGCCGAAAACAACCATAATGTATTGATTAACAGTGACTCATGTTGAAATATAAAAAAGTAGCCTGCGAAAGAAGAAATAAGGAAAATGGTTGAAGCACTTATCACTGCATAATTTAATCTCAGACCAGAAATTGAAAATGTCCAAATCACTATAAGATAAAGCTCTGGAAGAAGAATTGAAGGTTCATTTATATTGACAATTATTAATAAGTTTCCAATAGCCGCTATAACTGGTGCTATTGCCAGCAATATATTTACAACACGATATGATTTCTCCCAAAACGTGAGTGCAGTAATAAACAATAAACTAAAAGGTAATACATACAAATGAAACAGCGTCATTTGCGGTTGAATGGTAGAAGGAATAAAACTTAGATTAATTTGTGAATAGAGGACATATAGCAATGCTGTCAATACCGTTGTTGCACGTATTTGAGCTATTTTTATGGGCTCATACCACTTGTTAAACTTATTTTTAATCTCCCCATTTTCATAAAATATCGGATTTAAAAATAACAACACATCATTTTTATGGATCAACATATAATTATCACTACAGTATTATGTTTATACCCTGCTTAGTATAGATAGCGACTCTATTAGCCTGTCAATGACATGAAGTATAGACTTTCAATGCACCTACCAGGTTCAGTAAATGGCAAATTTTGTGAATTCACTACGAATCTCTTTATTTTAGTCTCTCGTTCCCATGCTCCTGCGTGGGAACGCATATTCAGCCCAGGTATTCTTTTAATACCTTCCACTCTTCGAGTTTCTGTTGCAGGTTTTTACTGGCATGAGCCGGACTGGTGGAAGGCATGCGAATTTGATCGAGTACTAAATTCGCTGGCAATAATTTTGCCACAGTCTGTTTAAAATACTTTTCTGAAGCCCCGCCATTAAATGCAATTAATCGTATCGAAGTCACCTGTTCAAGCAATCCGACGATATCATTGGCTTCAAGTTGCTCTTTTGAAATAGCAGAATCCAGGCTACCTTCGCGATGACAGGCTTTCAGCGTATCCCACAGCACAACTGGTAAATTTCTAACCTGCTGGATTCGAACTTCGTAATTATCAGACCACTGCACATCAAATAACTGAGCCATGATTGGCCAGAAGCCATTTCGAGGATGAGCGTAATATTGTTGAGCCTCTAGTGAAGCAATACCAGGCATACTTCCCAGAATTAAAACCCTGGGATTTTTACCTATGACTGGTTCAAAGGATTCAACGAATGGCATTTTAAAAAAGAATTAGTTACTACCAGAAAAGCACTATCTCAAATGTTAGCAAAATGAGGTTTAGCGGGTGATGTTTTATTTCTGCTCAAGGCAAAAAAGTGCAGGAATGAGGAGTTTATATGAAATAAATGACTCGTTGCTGCACTTTGTTAACAATGGACAGGGATAAAAGATTGCCCGATAAGCATCATTTTTTCATCTGTTCGAAGAAGTCTGTATTGGTTTTACTCGACTGCATACGCGCCAGCACAAATTCCATCGCTTCCAGCTCATCCATTGAATGAAGAAATTTACGCAGTATCCAGATTTTCTGCAAATCATCCTGATTTATCAGTAATTCTTCTCTACGTGTACCTGAACGGTTGATATTGATAGCAGGGAATACACGTTTTTCAGCAATACGTCTATCCAGGTGAAGCTCCATATTACCGGTGCCCTTGAATTCTTCGTAGATAACTTCATCCATCTTGGAACCTGTTTCGATCAGTGAAGTCGCAATAATTGTCAGACTGCCACCTTCTTCAATATTTCTAGCCGCACCGAAAAAACGCTTGGGACGATGCAAAGCATGTGCATCCACACCACCTGTCAACACCTTACCGGAGGAAGGAATGGTCGTATTATATGCACGTGCGAGACGGGTTATGGAATCCAGTAAAATAACCACATCACGTTTATGTTCTACCAGACGCTTGGCTTTTTCGATAACCATCTCAGCAACCTGTACGTGACGACTGGCGGGTTCGTCGAAAGTTGAAGCAACGACTTCACCTTTAACCATACGCGTCATTTCTGTCACTTCCTCAGGACGCTCATCGATCAACAGTACAATCAGGTAACACTCTGGATGATTGGCAGCAATACTCTGTGCAACATTCTGTAGAATTAAGGTCTTACCGGCTTTAGGAGGTGAAACGATCAGGCCACGCTGGCCTTTTCCTATTGGAGACACCATATCGATGATGCGCGCCGTGATATCTTCGGTGCTACCATTTCCGCGCTCAAGCGATAAACGTTCCTGAGCATGCAACGGCGTTAAGTTTTCAAATAAAACCTTGTGTTTAACGGCATCTGGAGAATCAAAGTTAATTTGATCAACTTTTAACAACGCAAAATAACGCTCGTTATCTTTCGGCGGTCTAATTTTTCCACTGATCGTATCACCGGTGCGTAAATTAAAGCGTCGTATCTGACTCGGTGAGACATAAATATCATCCGGTCCAGCCAGGTAGGAACTATCAGCAGAACGCAAAAAACCAAATCCATCCTGCAATATTTCCAGTACACCATCACCGAAAATATCTTCTCCTTTTTTAGCCTGAGCTTTAAGAATACTAAAAATAATGTCCTGACGACGCATACGTGACGAGTGATCGCCGCCCATTTCTTTTAAAAGTTCTATTAGTTCAGGAACGGTTTTTTGCTTTAATTCACTAAGGTTCATAATGGTTAATTTGACAGGATAAGGGACGAAGGTCAGAAATGACGGATCGGAAAATGGTTTATTTTAAAAAATAAAAAATTGTAATAAAGTAATTTTTAGTACAAACGGAAATAAAGGGATTTATTCTATTTTAGGTATCGCCTATAGAGAGTGGCGATCAATTCTTGCGAGATTATCACACAAAAACCAGGCCGTCCATTATTTTGAACGGCCTGATTTAATATTTTTACAGGTTACTATCGATAAAAGCAGTTAATTGCGATTTGGAAAGCGCACCAACTTTAGTAGCTTCAACATTTCCACCCTTAAAAAGCATCAATGTAGGAATTCCACGGATACCATATTTAGGAGGAGTTCCGGAGTTTTCATCAATATTAAGCTTGGCAACCTTGATCTTACCTTCATATTCATCGGCAATTTCTTCCAGCACAGGGGCAATCATTTTGCAGGGACCGCACCAGTCTGCCCAGTAATCAACCAGTACAGGGTGTTCAGACTGAAGAACTTCAGTTTCAAAGCTATCATCGGTCAGGTATACAATTTTATCACTCACTTAGTTTTTCTCCAGCTCAATCAGTTGAGATCGTAATTATCAGGACTGACAATTTATTCATATCAACAGCCACTGTCAACCAAAAAGCTGAATTTGAATGACGAGCGACCGATTTAGTATGAAGCATGTTATAATACGCGGGTTAACGTTGGAATATATTAAACATACATGAGTAAACACCATTTAACAGAGGTCAAATTTAGCTCTCTGCCACTTGAAGCCAGTCTGCAACAAGCCCTGATAGACAATAATTTTGAATATTGCACGCCCATTCAGGCAGAAACTTTACCGGTCTTACTGGCCAATAAAGATTGTGCCGGCCAGGCTCAGACGGGTACAGGTAAAACACTGGCCTTTTTACTAGGATGCATGCAGCGCCTGTTATCACAGCCGGAAATAGAAACCCTGCCAGGAAAACCTAAAGTACTGATCCTCGCGCCGACCAGAGAACTCGCCCTGCAAATTCATAAGGATGCTGATCTGCTGGTTAAAAATACCGGGCTGAAACTGGCTATCTGTTATGGCGGTAAGGCTTATGAACAGCAAAAAAATCAATTTACACAACCGGTAGATATCCTCATCGGAACTCCCGGACGTCTGATCGATTTTCTAAAACAAAAACTGTACAGCCTGAAATTTGCTCAATGCCTGGTACTGGACGAAGCTGATCGCATGTTTGATATGGGTTTTATAAATGACGTGAGATACATGTTACGTCGACTGCCTCCACCGGAACAACGTCTTAGCATGTTATTTTCGGCCACTATGGCACAAAAGGTCATGGAACTGGCTTACGAGCATATGAACAATGCTGAATTGATTAAGATTGAATCCGATAGTCCGGCAGTAGAACGCATCGCTCAATCTATATATCACCCGGGTAATGATGAAAAAATTCCCTTATTACTCGGTCTCATCAAAAAATTTCAGCCCGAACGCTCTATCATCTTTGTGAACACCAAACATGCAGCTATCAGGGTCTGGGAGTATCTGATGAGCAATGATTATCCGGCCGCATTAATATCCGGTGATATTCAACAAAGTAAACGCGAAAGCCTGCTCAAAAAGTTCCAGGACGGCGAATATGCATTCCTGGTAGCCACCGATGTCGCTTCGCGCGGCTTACATATTCCCGATGTTACCCATGTATTTAACTATGATTTACCCGATCTTGGTGAAGATTATGTGCATCGCATCGGTCGTACTGCCAGAGTAGGTAATAAAGGCCACTCCATCAGCTTTGCCTGTGAAGATTACGCGATGAACCTGATGGACATAGAGACCTACATTGAAAGATCGGTGCCGAATGAGCCGATCACTGCTGAACTGTTAATCAAACCTGTTCCTCGTAAAAGATTAATGAAACAGAAGCCTCGCGGCAAACCTCAAGGTGGCAGAGGAAAACCGCATCAGGGTCAGCACAGATCCGGTTCATCAGGAAATGGTAATAACAATCAAAAGCAATCTTCTCAGCGTCGCAGAAGAGCTCCGTCGAAACCTCAACAAAGCACATAAAGTTACAGGCCCGAATTACGTGAAACATAACAATATAATTTTACTTGGTGGAAGCGGATTCGTTGGCCAGCATCTCGCCATTGAACTCGCTCAACGGGGTTATAAAGTGACCCTGCCGTGCCGCAGACCCCATCGCCTGAATCATTTAAAGGTGTTATCCAATATTTCCATCATTCAGACGAATATTATGGATCAGGCCGAACTGACTGCAGCCTGTAAAGGTCATGACGTGGTTTTTAACCTGGTTGGCATACTCAATGAAAGCAAAAAGAGCAGCTTTCGCAAAATTCATATCGATTTTATTAATTCTATCGTGCAGGCCAGCCAGGCTAACTCAATAACACGTCTGTTGCATGTCAGTGCTCTGGGTGCTAACCAGGCCAGCGGCAGCAGTCTTTATCTGCGTAGCAAAGGTGAAGGCGAAAACTTGCTGCATACTTTTGGCCAGAATAAACTCCGGGTAACCAGTTTCCAGCCTTCCGTCATCTTTGGTTCCGACGACAGTTTTATCAATCGATTTAGCACCATATTAAAGTTATGCGTGGGATTCTTCCCCCTCGCCTGCCCCTACAGCCGATTTTCTCCAGTATATATTGGTGATGCCGTAGCTGTGATGGCTGATAAAATTGATGATACAAATTCTTTTTCCAAACGCTATCCGTTATGTGGCCCGGAAACTCTGACCCTGAAACAGATTGTCGAATTGATCAATAAATCTCTGCATAAAAATTGCAAAATCATTGGTCTACCTGATTCAATCGCCAAATTTCAGGCCGTCATTCTGCAGAACCTGCCTGGCAAAATATTTAGCATGGATAATTATCGCTCGCTGCAAACCCCGAGTACCTGTAAAAGTGATATTGCCCCCTGTAAAACCAGCCTGACAAGTTATCTTGAAGGTCTGTCACAGCTATACAGTCGCAGAGCGGATTACGACGAATACCGCAAACAGTTAAACAGGTAATAGCTATATGCAGGTTTATAGAGTCGGCGGCGCAGTACGAGATCAACTTCTGGGAATAAAAAGCAAGGATACTGACTGGGTTGTGACCGGTACAACTCCTGAACTCATGGTTGCCGATGGCTATACCCCAATCGGTAAGGACTTCCCGGTATTTTTACACCCCGATAGCAAACAGGAATATGCGCTGGCTCGAACCGAAAGGAAAATTTCGCAGGGCTATGCCGGCTTCAGCTTCAATACTGATCCGAACATTACTATTGAACAGGATTTATCACGGCGCGACTTAACCATCAATGCTATCGCGCAGGATGAACAGGGTAATATCATTGATCCCTTTGATGGCCAGCAGGATATTAAAGACCGCGTGTTACGCCACGTTTCAGACGCCTTCGTGGAAGACCCCGTGCGAGTTTTACGGGTTGCCCGCTTTGCTGCCAGGTTTCATCACCTCGGTTTCAGCATTGCCGATGAAACAAAAAAGCTCATCAGGCAAATTGCAGATTCCGGTGAACTTAACGCGCTGGTTGCTGAAAGAGTCTGGACTGAAATGAATAAAGCTCTGGGCGAAACTGATCCGCAGGTTTTTTTCACCAGTCTACGGGACTGCAAGGTACTATCAACGCTGTTCCCTGA
>CALCSG010000153.1 GCA_937894085.1 uncultured Gammaproteobacteria bacterium
CAGCAGTGTAAGGAAACAGAGATGGTTATTTTAGTCATTTTTAAAAGTCGAAGCTGACAATCGGTTTAGTCGAGCAAGGAAAGAAATATTTCTCTTTATTTACTGGATATGGTTGGGAAGCAAAAATAATTAACCAAAAATGTTTCATACGATGATAGTCTAGCTGGATTGTACGGGTATGGATCCCCATTTTTGACCATTCATTTTTCATAGTAATCAAAACTATTGGCTATTTGTTATGGAAGATTTAAAGACTAGAATAAAACCGGTAAACAACAAACCTTCAGAAGAAACTCGGATTCAGGCGACTCGAATAAAGCCGCTGAACGATAAACCATCTCAGGAAACTCGGGTAAAGTCGGTAAACGATAAACCTTCTCAGGAAACTCGAATAAAGCCTGTTAATGCCGGGTCTTCTCAACAGCAGGTCAAATTACAGCCTGGTGTCATTATCAAACAACGTTTTTTGCTCCAGCAGCAACTGGGTGAAGGTGGCATGGGCGTGGTTTTTTCTGCGAGAGACCTGGTTCAGGAAGAAGTTTCGCACGAAGAATCACTGATCGCCATCAAGTTCCTGTCGGAGAATGTGCAGGATCATCCCGAAGCTTTTCGTTTATTACAGCAGGAGTGTAAAAAGTCTCAGCAACTTGCACATCCTAATATTGTGACGGTGTATGATTTTGACAGGGATAAAGATCTCGTATACCTGACCATGCAGTTACTTTCCGGTCAGTCTTTGAAAGCTTATTTGTCCGGGCATGAGTATGAGGTCAGGCCTTTAAAGGAGGTTGAGCCGATTCTGACAGATATAGTTGCCGGTCTGTCATATGCCCATCAACAGGGGATAGTGCATTCTGACCTTAAACCGGAAAATATATTTTTGACCGAACAGGGTGCAAGAATTATCGATTTTGGCATCGCCAGAGCAATTCAGCAAAGTGATACTGCTAAAAACAGTGTTCTGGCGCTGACACCTGCGTATGCCAGTCTGGAAATGTTCCATAACGAAGAGCCGCATGCCAGGGATGATATATTTGCACTTGCCTGCATGAGTTACCAGTTGCTGGCTGGTAAACACCCTTTTTCCGGCAAATCGACTGAAGTTGCCTATCAGGAAAAGCTGGAACCTAAACGGATTGATGGACTCAGTGATCGGCAATGGCAGGGGTTATTAAACGGGCTCTCATTTGACTGCGAAAAACGTCAGCAGACAGCTGAAGAGTTTTTGCAGCAATTATTACCTAAACGTCTGCAACCGTGGAAATATTTTGCCCTGACAGCCACCATTATTGCAGTCTTTTTTGCGCTGTATGTGACTTTCAAGCCTCCTGTCATTGTAGCCCCGAGCCTGTTTGAAAATCCTCAGCCTGAGCAGCCATTGAGCCAGCCAGAACAGCAGTTGATCGATAATTATCTGGAAGTGGCTGAAGTCCACATGATGGTAGGACGACTGGTTTCACCCGCAGGGAGTAACGCCCTGGATGAGTACCAGAAAATATTGAAATTACACCCGTTTGATCGTCAGGCTATAGCGGGGCTGAAACAGCTGTTGAAGCAAATTGCCGATCAGGCAAACATGTCCATAGATTCCGGTGATTATATTAGTGCCGGTAAGCTGGTCACTATCGGGCTGGAAATAAATGAAAAGCATGCAGCGCTGTTATCCGTAAAAAAACGATTATCCAATCAACATTTGCAAGTAAATGGAGAGTAACAAATGAGTATTAATAACTGGACTGATAATTTGAAATACAGGCACATTCTGATACCAGGGTTAGTATTGATTTTGACTGGTTGCGTAGCAAATAACAATGACATGTCAGGCATAGCTGTAGACAAGCTGGCCAGGACTGATAGTAGTAAGTTATTACCAGTTGATTGCCTGCTGCCAGCTCAGGTACGTCGTTTAGGCTCAAAAATGAACTATCTTGCACCGCGTAGCGCGATTAAAACAACGGCGGCGGAATGTGAAATTAGAGGAGGAGAATACGTAGCATACGATAGAGCTGACTATCGCAGTGCTTTAAATGTGTGGCTGGAAAAGGCTAAACAGGGAGATGCTGAAGGACAAACCTATGTGGGTGAAATTTACGAGAAAGGACTAGGTTTACCAGCAGATTATCAAACAGCTTTTAGCTGGTATAGCAAAGCTGCTGAACAGGGGTATTCGCGTGCTCAGATTAACCTGGGATATTTATACGAGAAAGGTTTAGGTGTTAAAAAGGATATGCTACAGGCGCTTAACTGGTATCGCCGCGCTTCAGGTGTTGAAGGTGATGATCTGGATTACAGCTCAGCAATAGAAGTTAAAGCAACGACTCTGGCACAGGAAAAAACAGTTATTTTACGACAGGAAATCAAACGTCGAGAAACACAGATTAAAAATTTAACTGTTTCATTAAAATCCGCCAGGCAACAGATAAAACAGGAAGGAAAGCAGTTAAAGGATGCGCGTGAAAAACTTAAAGAGCTGGAGCAGCAGCAAAAAAATACTTCAGATGAAACTGTGCGCAGTAATTTACAGTCGTCAATCGCCAGCCAAAAACAAAAAATAAAACTTGCCGAATCGGCGCTTTCTAATCTTGAATCGACCATTAGCCAGGATGACAGGCTTGTAGGACAAAAGACAACAGATGTCGAACTGCAAAAACAACAACTGGCATCTATTTCACCGGCAGGTCCCTCCATCGAAATTATTGACCCGGCCATCTTTGTAACCCGCAGCGGTGAACTCTCGGTGCGCATTCGTTCGGGCAATAGTACCAGAGTGATTCGAGGCAAAATTGAGGCTGCTGCAGGTTTAAAAAAGGCAATGCTCAATAATCGGCCACTGTCGATTGATAGTAAGGGAATATTCCATTCTGCGGTAACTATCTCAAATCAGCCTAAAACAGTATCCATTGAAGCTCTGGATAACCTGGGGGTTAAAACAGAATACAGTTTCCGATTGATTCCGAAAGGGGGCAGTAATTCGCCAGGCATTGATGAGAATCGACTGGGTCGTGTTTCACAGGGGGTTGATTTTGGTCGATATTTTGCGCTGGTTATCGGCAATAATGAATATGAAAATTTCCCTTCGCTTAAAACGGCAGTTACTGATGCTGAACAAATTGCACAAGTGTTAAAGACAAAATATGGATTTGATACCAGGCTTATTACGAATGCAGATCGCTATACAATTTTGTCTGCAATGAATGAAATTAAGAGTAAAATGAGTGCTAAGGACAACTTGATTGTTTATTACGCGGGTCATGGTGAGCGCGATGCAACGACATTACAGGGTTATTGGTTACCGGTTGATGCGGAGCAGGAAAACACGGCTAACTGGATTCCTAATTCAGCTGTTTCAGGGCTATTGAATACGATGAGTGCTAATCATATTCTGGTCATAGCCGATTCCTGTTATTCGGGTTCAATGACCAGGAGCTCCGTGGCGAGGCTGGATGCCCAGCTCAATGATCAGCAACTAAAAAAATGGTTAAAGGTCATGAACAAAACCAGTTCCAGAACGGTTCTGACCTCCGGCGGAATTCAGCCCGTGCTGGATGGTGGTGGTGGCGAGCATTCAATCTTTGCCCAGTCTTTATTAAAAGAATTGACAATGGCCCAGGGTCCGATTGATGCTTATAAGGTCTATTTGAAAGTTTCCAGTGAAGTTCAACAGAAATCTTCAAGTCTCGGATTCGATCAGGTTCCTACTTATGCGCCTATTCAACATACGGGGCATGGAGGCGGAGAGTTTATTTTTGTCAAAGGATGAAGCCGGGTTTAAAAATGTATCGTTGATATTACCGATGAAGTACTGAATAGAAAGAAATTGAACTTTTTGTTCTTGTCAGTCAAATCAACGGTATTTTATAATAATTAAACAGGAGGAACGTACAATGATTGTCAAAAGTGTTCATTATAATAAATATGCTCGTTTATTATGGCTGATATTATTGCTGGGCCAGTGTTTCGGGGTTGTTCAAGCCGATGTAGCTATTCGATCACTCACACAGAGTCCGGCGAACCCGGTAATTGCCGGTAGTACAGTGACTTATTCGTTAACAGTGGTAAACCTTGAGCAGCAACTCGACGCTTCTGTAGCAGTCGATATTTATCCGGGCGCAGATCTACCAGCGGTAACTGATAGCTTTTCGTCACCGGACTGTTCACTGGATGGTAGCTTTAACTGTGGTGCCCTGGCAGCTAATAGCAGTCAAACCTATGTTTTTTCGACAGTGATAACCGAGCCGGGTGAATACCCCTTTGATTTTTCGGTCAGTTGTGGTGTTTCATGTGTTGGGGATTTTCAGGTAATTTCTCCCACGACCACAGTAGTGGCTGAATCTGGATCTACTGGAATGGCAGACACTGCCGGGCTTACCGACAATGAAATACAGGTCGCCGTAACGCTGGATAATGCCTGCAGTGAATTGAATCAATTGAACCAGAGCGAATCCATTACTGCTGCCCAGGCTAAACTATTGTCAGTCTGTAATGAACTCGATGGTGCCGATGACGCCACAACTTTATCAGCTTTACAGCAGATAACACCTTCACAAGCGCCTGCTCAGGCGAATTTATCGGTTCAATCATCCAATACCCAGCTTAATAATGTTAATGCCCGGCTATCTGCCTTGCGGGGTGGTGCGAGTGGTTATAGCGTGATGGGATTAACTTTAAATTACGGTGGATTGGCGATTCCTGCAAACCTGTTGGTAAATCATCAAAACAATTTAAAGTCGGGAGTGAACGAAGACAGTAAAGATTTTAGCATATTGCCGAAACTGGGTATTTTTATAAATGGTAATGTAAGTTTTGGTGATAAAGATGACACGGTTGATGAGCTGGGATTTGATTTTAATACCTATGGTATTACTGCGGGTGCCGATTATCGTATCAGGGATTCGCTGGTTGCAGGTGGTGCTATCGGAATTGTTAATACGGACAGTAACTTTAACCACTCACAGGGTAATGTTGATATCAGCGGTTTATCTTTACTGGCTTACAGTACATATTTTGTAAATGAAGCCACTTACCTTGAAGCTGTTATCAGTTATGGGCGAAATAATTTTGACAACAGCAGGAATATCAGTGTTGGCTTAATAAACTATGAGGCCCAGGGCAAGACTGACGGCAATGAAAAAACAGTCAGTATCGGTGCGGGTTATGATTTTTCCCGAGGCCCGACCACCTTAGGGTCCTATCTGAAACTAAATTATATTCGTGCAGATATCGATGGTTATACTGAAAGCTCAAATAGTGGATTAGAGCTAAGTTTTCAGCAGCAGACTTCAGAATCATTGACGATGAATTTAGGCGGGCAGGTAAGTTATGCAGTTAGCATGGATTATGGGATTATTATGCCCACGCTGCGCCTTGACTGGACTCATGAATATCAGGATGACAGTCGTTTTGTGACTGCCAGTTTTCTGAATGACCCGAGCCAGGCTGAATTTACTATTAATACGGATTCACCTGACAGAGATTATTTCCAGCTGGGACTAGGAGCTTCCGTCACTTTTGGGTCAGGCCGTTCAGCCTATTTCTTCTATGAATCTATATTGGGCCAGTCTAACTTAACCCAGAACTCCGTGACCGGGGGATTGAGAATAGATTTTTAACAGCCTGTCGGGCTTAGGTGATCGTAACGAGGAAATAGTTCTCTCGCCAGGGCTCAATGAACGCAAAGGAAAATCAGTCTTTCTTAGCGTTCTTTGCGCCTTCGCGAGAATCCATATCTGGTTCCCACCGCTCCTGCGTGGTAACCCATACCTCGCTCAACAGTTTGGCTGGAATACTGAGACAGCCATTTCCGCTAAGTTGTTAACATTCTGCTTTACGCTGTCAGTTTCCTGGTTTATGAGATTGATTCTACCGGGTTTTAACTTCTCCTCAGCATCGCTATACTCAAAATATTAGATAACCTTAATGTTTCTACTTTAATGTTGTAGCTAACAACCTTACTATTAAGTAACTATCAGTTTCGATCACTTCACTAAACTGCCTGTAACTTTGAGAGAAAATAAACTTGAATTCCGATTTACTCGATAAACATTATCAACTGGTCAATGACATAATCCTGTCAAAACAGGATCCTGTTACAGGATTGCTTCCAGCCAGCACAGCCACTACTGCTCATGGTGATTATACGGATGCCTGGGTGCGTGATAATGTGTATTGTATTCTCGCGGTGTGGGGGCTTGCGCTTGCTTACCGGCGAAGTGCACCTGATCATGTGCGTAGTTACCTGCTATCTCAGTCGGTGGTTAAACTGATGCGTGGTCTGCTGCTATCCATGATGCGCCAGTCTGATCGAGTTGAAGCTTTTAAGCATAGTCTTGATCCAGCCGATGCAGTGCATGCCAAATTTGGTACCAAGACAGGTCTTGAAGTAGTTGGTGATGAGGAGTGGGGGCACCTGCAACTGGATGCAATCTCGTTATACCTGTTAATGCTATCGCAAATGATAGCTTCCGGTTTACAGATTATTTATTCTATCGATGAAGTTAACTTTATTCAGAACCTGGTGCATTACATCAGCCGGACTTATTGCACGGCAGACTATGGTATCTGGGAACGCGGTAATAAAAGTAATCATGGTGTGACCGAGATTAACGGCAGCTCAGTGGGTATGGCTAAAGCTGCTCTGGAAGCACTTTCCGGTTTTAACCTGTTTGGAAATATCGCTTCACCTTGCGGTGTTATTCATGTTGTGCCAAGCGATCCGGCACGTTCCAGATTTACCCTGGCAGGCCTGTTACCACGTGAGTCAAATTCAAAAGAAACCGATGCTGCGTTGTTGAGTATTATTGGTTATCCGGCTTATGCAGTCGAAAATGAACAATTAATCAATACCACTCGCGATACTATTATTGAATTACTGGCCGGCAACTACGGCTGTAAACGTTTTTTGCTGGATGGTCATCAATCTGCTCTTGAAGATGATTCTCGACTGCATTATGAACCTTCCGAGTTACAGAAATTTCGTAATATTGAATCCGAGTGGCCACTGTTTTTTTGCTATCTGTTACTGGATGCGCTGATGCGTGGTGACGCGGATGAAGCGAAAACCTGGCGTGATAAACTGGAACCATTATTTGTTGAACAGGACGGTAAAAGACTGCTGCCTGAACTGTACTTCGTTCCGCATGAGTTGATAGAAGCAGAACGGGAAAACCCTGGTAGTAAACATCGTATTCCCAATGAAAATATACCGCTGACCTGGGCTCAAAGTCTGTTTATGCTGGCTGATATGATACAGGATGGGGTAATAAATCCTTCTGATATAGATCCATTAAAACGTCGTGAACGGATCGGTCATCTGCGTACAACACCGGTATTGATTCCCATCCTGGCTGAGAATGAGTCTGTTAAATTGCAATTGCGCGATCTGGGGCACAACAGTGAAACACTGGATGAGATCGATACGGCCCGAATATATCATGCATCACAGCTTTCCAGGGTACAGATGTTTCTGGGCAGGAACGACAAGCTAGGATTAACTGGAAGACCTGAACTGTCGACAAGAACACTCACTACTTCCCGACTGTATGTACTTGCCGGTCAGTCGATGATTTTTCTGCCTTATTATTTTAACCCGGGTGAATTTTATTTAAGCCATGACAATCAGTTACTGGTGGAACAGTTTCGATCTTCAATACGATTTATTGCAGAATGCTGGGATCAACCAGGGCAACCCCTGCTAACTTTGCTGGTGCGGGAAGATATGCTTCTCGACAAAAGCCGTGAACATCTGCTGATATTGTTGAGTGAACTTGAAAGGGGTAACAGTAACGGGGTACAGGTAAATACAGGACGACTGGCACAACTGGTGACTACCGCCAGCATTGAGCGTATTGATTATTTACACAATTATAACTTCGATGAAAGTGCTTTACAGGTCGTTACGCGACAGCAAATGCTGACTCATGAGACAGCATCTGAGAGTTTACCGCAAAATGCTCTCGAGTTTCTGGCGATCAATGAAGCGACAGATGAAAGCCTGATTATACGTCTGGCTGAACACGTCAATCCGCTGGTAACCGCCGAAGTGTTACGTGTTTTATATAATCGCCACGGACTGCAATTTGAATTTAAATTTAGAGGTGAAGTTACCACCGTTGGCACATTATGTGAAAATTATTACGACATGGCCTGTTCGGCACACAACTGGTCCCTGGTTCGGCGCATGGCTTATTTACTGGGCAAGGTGGACAGCAGGATAGAAGACAGTCTGCTGGAAATTATCATACGCCAGAAAAGGCTGGCGGTCGGGCGTGCCTATGACGAAAGAGCCACTTTTTCCCGGCCACATAGTAATGAAAGTATTATGGCTGTCATTAAGGAATATGGTGGAAAAGCGCCAGCTCAGGATATCCTGGCGCAGGAAATCCTGTTGCACCTGGGGTATTTGCTCAAAACAGAACCCGAACTTTTTGAAAATATACTGACGTTACGTCTCTGGCACTTTATACAGTTACTGGTAAGTAAAACCGGTCTTGAAAAGAAGCAAAATTTTGGTATGGCTTATGAATATTTGTTGACCATGCCACCTAACGGTATTCTGAATATGTTACGCGAAGTGCTGGGTTCGCTGTCTAACCAGCTAGAAAATTTACATAATCAGGAATTATTGGAGGCTTCGGGTATTCCCAGCGTCAAACCTGATGCGATGGACGATGACTCAAGAAACAGTGCCGGTATTTCGGACTGGGAAGACTGGCGTAAAAAAACTGGTAGTCTGGTACGTTTATCACCCCAGTTTTATAACGATATCTGGCATATGCTGACTCGCTGTAACGGGCTGGTAATCGGTGATAAATACAGTCTGGGGAGTCGTATAGGTTCAGAAATAACACATGATTCAACAGCAGGTGAACGAAGCTTCGATTTACTTATAGAGGCAGAAATAAACAATATCGATTCACCGGCCTATCGGCAGTTGAATATAGAATTAATAGAAACGCTGAATTATTTTTTAAAAGAGAATCCGCAACTTAATGTCGCTGGCGATATCACCCTCGATATAATCATCGGTTATGCGGTGAAATTATCCTGGCAATCTGCTCACAAGGGAAATTACGATGAACAGCGGGAAAAAGCCTGGAATGCCTTTTATCATTTATCGCCGAAAGAAATGCACAATGCTTTTGTTGAGGCTATCTGGCATTTGCTGACATCTCAACAGGCGCATTAAAAGTCAGCTTAATATCTTCTTGCAACAGTTCCCGGTAAATGTCGCTCACAGGCATTAATTTAACCTAACCTAACCTAACCTAACCTGTT
>CALCSG010000154.1 GCA_937894085.1 uncultured Gammaproteobacteria bacterium
ATGTTCAGGAGGAAACTGAGCCCGGGGTCTGGACAACATCACCAATTCTTAAAACTTATATCGGTACTTCGGGTGGTGTCTGGACAAGACCTTTGGTGGATCTCACTGCTTATGCCGGCAAGAAGGTCCGTATTCTCTTTCAAAATAAAGACGGTGGCGTCAATTCGGGTTATGTCAGTACTGGATGGTATATCGATGATGTAACTATTGAGGTTTTTTAAGAGCTGTTTAGTAACCCAGAGTGACTATTTCTAAGGATAATAATATGAAAATTTCAATTAAATACATAATATTACTATTTCTGCCTTTTCTTCTTACGCTTTTCTCAGCATGTAGTAGCGATAGCGATGGTGGAAGTAGTGGCGGTTGCGACTTAGTTGCCAATCCAGATGGTCCTGCCTATTTCAAAGTTGAGAACAATTTAAGCAGCGGGCTGGAGTGGTTTTTTACCAATAGCTACCCATTTGGAGCCGATATGAAACCAGGCGAATGTACTAATATGGGAGTCGCCTCGAACCAATATACCGTGCAATTTCAACAATGCAATATTTCGGATGAAGACTGCATATCTAATTTTGGAATCTCTAAATTAGTGGTTTTTTCCGTTGATGACGGCGAGACTCATACGGTTACAGTTGATAATGATTTTTTCAATTAAGGCATAATACCACGAGAGGGTAACTTTTGAACCCTCTCGTGTTTAAAACTTAACAAGCTATTTCTCGCGGCTGTGTCTAACCGCATCAGCCAGAATTCGTAACATCTTTTCACTGTCTTCCATGCCGACACAGGCATCCGTAATGCTCTGGCCATAAACGAGTTCTTTACCGGGCTGGATATCCTGACGACCTTCTACCAGGTGAGATTCAATCATTACGCCAAAAATAGATTCTTGACCTGTTTTGATTTGATGCGCAATGTCTACGCACACGTCCATCTGTTTCTTGAATTTTTTCTGGCTGTTGGCATGGCTAAAATCAACCATGACGCTATCATTCAAACCACTGTCACGCAGTTGTTCAGCGGCTTCATTGACCGACTCGCGATCATAATTAGGACGACTTCCACCACGCAGTATTACATGGGTATATTCATTGCCAGAGGTGCTGAATATGGCCGAGTGCCCTTCTTTGGTGACTGACAGGAAGCTATGAGGATGTGATGCCGAACGCATCGCATCTATGGCTATCTGTAAGCGACCGTCTGTACCATTTTTAAATCCTACCGGGCAGGATAAACCTGATGACAATTCTCTATGTCCCTGGCTTTCAGTGGTACGTGCACCGATCGCCCCCCATGAAATCAGGTCTGAAACATACTGCGGGCTGATCAGGTCGAGAAACTCTGAACCTGCCGGAACACCCATTTCTGAGAGTTTAAGCAGTAACTTACGGGCCAGGTGAACGCCTTTATTAATATGATAACTATCATCCAGAAAGGGATCATTGATTAAACCTTTCCATCCTACAGTGGTACGCGGCTTTTCAAAATAAACCCGCATGATAATTAACAGGTCATCAGAAAGTTCATCTGCCAGAGCTTTTAGTTTAGTGGCGTATTCAATTGCTGCATCCGGATCATGTATTGAGCATGGCCCTATAACAACCATTAAACGATCATCCTTTTTATCCAGAATTCGATAAATAGCCTGTCTGGCCTCGTAAACTGTTGTTGCTGCAACATCAGTGATTGGCAAATCCTGCTGAATTTGCTGAGGAGAAGCCAGTTCTTTAATGGCAGTAATTCTGAGATCGTCTGTTATATGCGACATATGGCAAGTTTATACGTAGTTTTAGAGTAAAAAGTGGGGTATTTTTGATTATTGGATTAGAAATTACCAGCTTTAAATGTTTTCAATAATTCAAGGGTTTGCTGTGTTTCAAGTCTTGGTCCAAATTGCGTCACTATTTTAGAAGATGCCAGTGAAGCAAACTGCCCTGCTTCTGAATAATCCATGGCATGAGTTAAGCCATACAAAAAAGCCCCTGCGAACATATCTCCAGCACCTAATGTATCGAGAGCATCAACTGTATTAGGCTTTATGTTGATCACCGACTCCCCGTCAAAAACAACTGCGCCCTCTTTACCTCGTGTAATAACAAAAGTTTTAGCATATTGCTTCAGTTGCTGAATTGTTTGTTCCAGGTTTGTACTGGTCGAAAGTGCAAATGCTTCGTCTTCATTGGCAAATAATAAATCGACACCATCGCCGATCATTTCCAGCATGCCTTCGCGAAAATACATCATCATGGAAGGATCTGACAGGGTAAGTGCCGTTTTGACACCGTGTTTCCGGGCATATTGTTTAGCCAGTAGAACAGCATTGCGTGAGTTCTCAGCTGTAACCAGGTAACCTTCGAGATAAACATACTCTGAGCGCTTTATGGCCTGTTCTGATACATAACTTTCATCGAGATCAGCAGATGCACCCAGGAAAGTGTTCATGGTTCGATCTGCATCAGGTGTAACAAAAACCAGGCACTTACCAGAAACACCGGCATTATCCATTTTTAGATGAGAATCGGTTGCTATGCCAGATTTTTTTAAATCCTGCATAAAAAACTGTCCGGTTATATCTTCTGCAACGCGACAGGAAAAATGACACAAACCTCCCATCTGAGCGATCGCGATCAAAGAATTTGCAGCTGACCCACCGCAGGCCATTTTCTCATGACTATCACCCAGAAAATTAACCAGGTGATTATGCTGATGCTCATCGATGAGTGTCATCAAACCCTTATCTATTCCCATCGAATTCAATTGATGCGGTTCTACATGATATTCAATATCTACAAGCGCATTTCCGAGTGAATATACGTCAAATTCTTTCATTTTTTGCCTTTATTCTTTAAATACAATGACTTATCGAAGTTACTTTAATTAATTATTAAGAAAAACCTGTTAAACACCTGATTTTAAGATAAAAAACAAATTATTCTGATGAAGATGATAATTTTTCTATACTTTGTTTTAAATTAGGTTTTTAATGATTAATCTATATCAACCGCCTGGAGGAGAATATATGACGTATCGCATAGAAGCGACAGATCCAGTAACCGGTACTTCGCTAAAACAATTGATGAGCATGCCTTATGTGATAGAAAGTGCTGAAAATGAAGATTTAATTATCTATTTTGAGTCAAATGAAACACGAGAAATTTATATCCAGAATCCTGATATTCATAAATTGGAACATTATAATACACATCCCGGATCGCCACATATCGTTTCTTAAAACGATTCTTTAAAAAAGCCGCTTTCAAAGTGGCTTTTTTTTGTAACTATTCAGTGTAATCAATAAATCAAAACATATTCACCACTAAGACACGAAGGTAAAATCTTAGGCTATTTGCAATATAGTTCTGCTAAGGCGTTTCTTTGTTTTATTGCCGATGTCATCATCTGTAAGATAAATATTTCCGGAAATAAAAAGCTTCGTCATTGCATCCCCTGGTTCCATTGACGGTGCCTCCATGCACCACTTCTCCGGTACTTTACCAAGTCGAGCTGAGCACAAGCTTTAGCCGGAGTAGTGCCTCATTGATTTTTATTCTGTTACAAATTCCTGGAGCGTATAACCAGCATTTTTTCAATTTGCATTTCATTGAATGTGTAAGGTATGCCTCCCACCCCTAATCCTGATTCTTTGAGCCCTGCAAATGGCATCCAGTCAACACGAAATGCGGTATGGTCATTCACCATCACAGCAGATGCATTTAAATTTTTATAACAATAAAGTGCTGTATCAAGATTCTGCGTCGCAACTGCAGCCTGAAATGAATAAGCCACATTATTAGCCTGTTGTACCGCTTCAGTTAACTCATCGTATGCATAAACGCAGATTACCGGTCCAAATATTTCCAGTTGACTAACCTTGCTCTGACGATCAGGTTCCAGCAATACGGTACAGGCATAACAATTGTTACCTGTCTTTTGTCCACCTGTCACCAGAATAGCGCCTTCTTCTACTGCTTCTTTCACCCATGTTGAAATACGCTTGACTTCCTGTGTTCGAATTAACGGACCAACTTCTGTTATTTCGTCATTTGGATCGCCACATTTCATCGCATTTGCCAGTTCAGCTAAGCTGGCAGTCACATCATCCACAATTGAGCGGTGTGCAAAAACTCTTTGCACCGAAACACAGACCTGCCCTGCATGATATAGCCCGCCCTTTGCCAGTAAAGGCAGGATATCATCCAGATCTGCATCCTGTGCAATAATCACCGGGGCGGCTCCACCATGCTCCAGCGCACAGCGAACGCCGGGAGCCAGTTTTGATCTAAGCTTCCAGCCGACTTTAGCACTACCAATAAAACTAAAAAAACCAAGTCGTGAATCCGCTACTAACTGCTCAGAAGTCTCGATACTGTCAGTCATAACGGCCATGCAATATTCTTCCGGTAACCCCGCCTCACGTAAAATATTAACTAATCTGAAACAGGATAAAGGTGTGTCTTCTGCCGGCTTTACAATAACCGGGCAACCACTTGCAATAGCAGGAATTATTTGATGTACAATCAGATTTAACGGGTGATTAAAGGCACTGATAGCGAGTACGACGCCAACGGGTTCATGACTGGTGAAAGCCAGTCTTTTAGCTGAAGCAGCATTTATATTCATTGGTATCGCATTTCCAGCCTGAGACTTTAGACAGTCGATCGTATTTAACACCCCATCGATTGCCCTGGCCACTTCCACCCGCGAATCTATTAAAGGTTTACCACCTTCCCGCGTAGCTTCACTGGCTAGTACTTCAGCCATTGTCTGCATTATTTCAGCGGTTCTTTTCAGTATTTCAATTCGATGAGGCTGTGACAGCCATAGTTGCCTGTTCTGAAACAGGCTATATGCAATTGCTAAGGCCGTATCAGCTCCTTTACTATCTATAGTCGGGACAGTTCCAATAATTTCGCCATTCCATGGTGAAGTAACTGATAGTCGACCACTTTCTGATACACCAGGCACCATCATTTCAAAGTTATTCATTTTTTCACTCCTGATTTCAGACCTGACAACTTGTTTTCACTTATTTTTACAGGTTTTTTATTAATCGCTAAATTGGACAAACCAGCTTGCCAAGTTTCTCGGTGAGTTTCATGTTTTCAGTGTAGTCAACAGGACAATCAATAATTACCACGGTATTATCGATTTTCGCCTGTTTGATAGTGGGAATTAAATCATCGGCTTTTTCAATTTTATAGCCTTTGGCACCAAAGCTTTCTGCATATTTAACAAAATCCGGGTTTTTAAAACTGATATTCGTATCTCTACCAAAACGACGTAACTGGTGCCATTTGATCAAACCATATTCACCATCTGTCCAGATTAGAATAATGATCGGAATGTTGTAGCGTAATGCCGTCTCAATTTCCTGCGAATTCATCATAAAGCCGGCATCGCCTGTTACGGTGAGCGCCGTTACCGAGGGTTTCGCCAGTTTAGCCGCTATTGCACCTGGCACACCTATTCCCATAGAAGCAAAACCATTTGAAATAATACAGGTGTTAGGTCTTTCTGCCTGATACATGCGGGCCATCCACATTTTATGCGCTCCTACATCGGAAACGACAATGTCGTCATCATTTAATGCCTGACGAATATCCCAGATAATGCGTTGAGGCTTTAAAGGATAAGCATCATCATCTTTATGAGCTGCCAGTTCGTCGACAATAGTTTCACGTAATTGCCGGTGGGAGTTTTCATTGACCCGACGTGTTTCACTTCCAATACTCTTCAAACTCGCGCCGATATCACCGATAACACCGCACTCAACAATATAATGTTCGTCCACCTCAGCTGGGTTCATATCAATATGTATAATTTTTTTATCCTTATTTTTGTGCCAGAGATGCGGGTGATATTCAACCATGTCATAGCCCACACAAATAATCACATCAGCACGGTCAAATCCACAGGCTACATAATCTTTGGCCTGTAAACCCACGGTTCCAAGTGACAGAGGATGGCTGAAAGGGATAACACCCTTGGCCATAAATGTTGTAGCCACCGGTAAATTTAACTTTTCGGCGATTTCAAGCAGACAATCACTTGCTGCTGCCCGGATAACACCGTTACCAGCCATAATAATTGGATAACTGGCATTATTAATAATTTCTGCAGCCTGTAATACTTTTTCAGGGGAAGGAACCGGTGACTGTGCGCTCTGTACTTTAAGCGGTACCTTATCAAGGGTTAACTCCATAGCCGCAACATTTTCAGGCACATCAATAAAACTGCCACCTGGTTTTTCAGCCTGAGCTGCCTTGAAGGCCTTACGGATAATTTCAGGTATTATTTCCGGTTCTCTAACCTGCACGCTGTATTTTGATATGGGGGCAAACAGATTGACCAGATCCAGCACCTGATGACTCTCTTTGTGCATTCTGGTTGTAGCCCCCTGCCCTGCGATTCCGACTATCGGTGCTCTGTCCATATTCGCATCTGCAAAACCGGTCACCAGGTTGGTAGCTCCGGGCCCCAGAGTGGCCAGGCAAACACCAGCCTTTCCGGTTATTCGACCGTATACATCGGCCATGAAGGCGGCGCCCTGTTCATGACGGGTAGTAATAAACTCGATAGGACTCCCAATCAGCGAATCCATGATATCCAGGTTCTCTTCACCGGGTATCCCAAAGATATACTCGACTCCTTCATTTTCCAGGCATTTTACGAACAGATCACTGGCTTTCATATGCATTAACTCTCTGTGGTGGTTTTTATTATGTTTAACCTGAAACCATACTTCAGGGGCGGAGGTAGAGAGCAAGATATTGATTTCACTGAGGAAATTAAATATCCTGACTTCACCCAGTGTTTAAGCGGGTAATTTTTTGACCACTGTGAAATCAGTTTCTTACGCTATTTACTGCCATAAAGTTACGATACAGGTTTAACTAAAGAACCTGAATTCATCAATAAGTTTCATTTTACCTCTTCAGAGCATCTTAAATTCTGATTAATTTCATTTAACATAATATTTATTGCTTATTAAAGTTTGATTGATTTTATTTATCAATAGTATTGCTAAATTTAAATTCACATTACCCAGCTAATTGATAGACTATGGGGTGTGCATATACTGCACTAAATGATCATTTAATTTTAACAATCAATCAGGAGGCAATATGTCCCTTAAAGGATCTGGTACAGAGCAAAATTTAAAAGACGCTTTTTCAGGTGAATCACAGGCAAACCGTCGTTACCTTTATTTCGCAGCAAAAGCTGACGTTGAAGGATTTAACGATGTTTCAGCTGTATTCCGTTCAACTGCAGAAGGTGAAACAGGCCATGCACATGGACACCTGGAATATCTGGAAGAAGTTGGTGATCCAGCAACAGGACTTCCTATCGGTAGCACTTCAGATAACCTGAAAGCTTCTATAGCTGGTGAAACTCACGAATACACTGATATGTATCCGGGTATGGCTAAAACAGCCAGAGACGAAGGTTTCGATGAAATAGCTGACTGGTTTGAAACACTGGCCAAAGCAGAACGTTCTCATGCAAATCGTTTCCAGAAAGCTCTGGATAACATGGAGTAATTTTTTACCCTGTGTTATTTCTACGCCACAGACGTTAATTGTCTGTGGCGTATTATTGAAACCAATAATAATTAGGATTATAAATGGCAACCACTTCAAGAGAAGGAAGTTTAGAAGCTCCCACTCGTCATCCTTTAGGACAAAACTCCCCTGATTTTTATAATGAAGATAAATTATACGAAGAATTAGAAAGGGTCTACGATATCTGCCACGGTTGCAGACGATGCGTGAGTCTTTGTAATTCTTTTCCCACTTTATTTGATCTGATCGATGAGTCTGACACCATGGAAGTTGATGGTGTTGCTAAAAAAGATTACTGGAAAGTTGTTGAACATTGCTACCTGTGTGACCTGTGTTACCTGGTTAAATGTCCATATGTTCCTCCACATGAATGGGATGTCGATTTCCCCCATTTAATGTTACGTGCCAAAGCCATCGCTTTCAAAAAAGGACAGGTAAAAACTCGTGACAAAATTATCACGTCTACTGACAAAATAGGAAAACTGGCGAGTATTCCAATCGTTGTGAACGTGGTGAACGCGGTCAATAAAAACCAGCATACGCGCGCTCTCCTGGAAGATACTCTCGGTATTCATCAAAAAGCGAAATTGCCTGCCTATCATAGTAATACCCTGTCCAAACGGACTTCTGATCACCAGCCCGATTTAACGAATGTTCAATCGACTAAAACCACAACTGGAAAAGTGGCTATATTTGGTACCTGCTATGGTGAGTATAATGAACCACATCTGGGCGAAGACATGTTAAAAGTTTTCGAACATAACGGTATACCGACCATGGTTATTCCCGCTACAAAATGTTGCGGCATGCCTAAACTCGAACTGGGCGACCTGGATGCCGTGGATGATCTGAAAAACCATAATATTCCCTTGATGGCTAAGCTGGTAGATGACGGCTGGGATATTATTTCACCTGTTCCATCCTGTACCTTGCAGTTCAAGCAGGAACTACCATTAATGTACCCTCAGGAAGAACAGGTAACCAGAGTTCAGCAGGCTATGTTCGATCCTTTTGAATATTTAATGTTGCGTCATAAAGAAGGCTTGCTCAACACAGACTTTAAAAAATCTCCAGGAAAAGTGAGTTATCACGTTGCCTGCCATCAACGGGTTCAAAAAATTGGCCTCAAAACAAAAGAATTATTAATGCTGATAGAAGGTACAGAGATTGACGTCATTGAACGCTGTTCAGGACATGATGGCACTTACACCTTCAAAAAAGAAATGCATGACACAGCGATGAAAATTTGTCGCCCCGTCGTCAATCGTGTAAAAAAAGAAGCTCCCGATGTATATACCAGTGATTGTCCGATGGCTGGTCATCACATTTCTGCCGGGCTGGATGATGGTACTGACTCAGTACATCCTATAACTCTGCTCAGACAGGCTTACGCTCTTTAATTAAATTCAGGAATCATTTATATGTCACAAACTCATCAATTTTCACGAAAAGACCTTTGGTCTTTAGAAGATTATGCACAAAAACGACCCGAGTTTCGCTCCCAGGTCATGCTGCATAAAAAGAATCGTCAAATACCGCTTGGACCTAACAGTACGCTTTATTTTGAAGACAGGTTAACAGTTCGATACCAGATACAGGAAATGCTACGAATCGAAAAAGTGTTTGAAGCTGAAGGTATAGAAGAAGAGCTAGAAGCATATAATCCAATGGTTCCAGATGGCTGTAACTGGAAAGCAACCTATATGATTGAATATACCGATGTTGATATTCGTTCTGCCCAGTTAGAAAAAATGATTGGCATTGAAGATTTAGTATGGGTGCAGGTTGAGGGGTTTGATAAAGTATGGGCAATTTCGGATGAGGATCTGGAGAGAACCAATGACACTAAAACTTCTTCTGTTCATTTCATGCGTTTTGAATTAGCCAAAGAGATGATTGATGGACTAAAAAATGGTAACAAACTTAGTATGGGTGTTGAACATAGTGTTTATACCCATAGTATAGAACTATCTGAAGAGTCAAAAAACTCATTGATTAATGATTTAGATTAACTATTAAAAAAGACTGTGAATTTTCATTTTTGCAGTATCAATCTGCGATCACAGTCCGATTTCTACCGAGTGACTTGGCCCGATAAAGGGCCTTGTCACAACGATCGATAATTGAAACATCAGTTTCACCATTGCGGTAACTGGCTACTCCAATTGAAATAGTGACCTGACCTATCTGTTGATCCGTTTTGACATGTTTCAAGCGTAATTTTTCTATTGATTTACGTAATTTTTCGGCTACTGTAAAAGCTCCTGTTATGAGGGTTTCAGTCATAATTATGGCAAACTCTTCACCACCATAGCGACAAAGATAATCGCTTCCACGCATATTCTTCATTAACACTTTAGATAAACCAACCAGCACTTTATCGCCAACTAGATGTCCATACGTATCATTAATATCTTTAAATAAATCTATATCTAACAGTAACAGGCAAAATGGTTCAGGCTCTAGCTGCTGAGAGTTTATTGAAGCTAATAAGGCCTGATCAAATGCTCTACGGTTATTGAGCCCAGTTAAAGCGTCCTTAGTGGCTTGCTTTCGAACATAATCCAGTTCATGTTTTAGAGCTTCGATTTCACATGTTGAAGCTGAAATAGAAGTTTCAAACTTTTTAGTTTCATCAACAAAAATTCTGGTTTCAGCAATAATATCAGAAGCAATATGTAAAATTTCGCTGGGGTCCTGACTCGATGCCAGGTTTTTCATATGCTTTTCCAAAGACTCGTTTGAAATGGCCGTTTTACCGGCTAAATCAATCAACATACCCAGAATATCTGCTACTGTGTTTAACAGCTCCTCTCGTAATTTGTTACTCTCTGTTTTATCGCGAATATTCTTACAAAGGTATCTTTCAAACAACTGATTGGCTTCTTTGTCAGTCCAGGTTTCAATATTATTAATAAGGATATCTAATTGTTTATTGAGTGCTAAATCATTACCAGAAAGGTAATAATAAATTAAGGCATAGTTTACAGGAGTGATTGCAAGTTTGAGTTTGCCAAGTTTGCTAAGGCTGAGCCTGAATAGTTCAGCAGCAGAATCAAAATTTGTTCCCTGTATAGTTGTATCAGGCATTTTTTAAGGTTTTTTCTATAATCTCTTGTAAATGAGTATAGCTATAGATAAATAAAAGATAGCAAAGATAAAGGAAAAATCTAAAAAAGAG
>CALCSG010000155.1 GCA_937894085.1 uncultured Gammaproteobacteria bacterium
ATATTGGTAAGAATTGTTTTATTTAAACCCTCAATACTTAAAAAATGTTTTAACTTTCCGTTTTCATTTAATTGAAGATTATTAGTGATCATTGAGTAATTTTATTTTTCTGGATGCGGAGATTAAGTGAATCCTGACCTGATAGCTTGATTTGTTCATCTTCGGCAAGATCAATGGTCTGGCCGACATAATCAGCCTGAATCGGTAGTTCCCTGCCTCCTCGATCTATCAGAATTGCCAGTAAGATTTTATCTGGTCGACCATAGTCAAACAGTTCGTTCATGGCGGCTCTCACGGTTCGACCGGAATACAGCACATCATCCACCAGGATAATGGTTTTACCATCAATGTCGGAGGGTAGATTTGAAGGTTTTACCGTTGGGTGAAGTCCTGTCTTGGTGAAGTCATCCCGGTAAAAAGTAATATTGAGCTTTCCCAGTTCAGTGTCCGGGTTTAAATTATCGTAGAGGGCTTTGGCGATCAGGTAACCGCCAGTTTCTATGCCGACAATGACGGGTTGATCGGTACTGGAAAACAGAGGAGCCAGTTCTGCGGTCAGTTGCTGAATGAGCTTGTTTACGGATAAATCTGTCACTGGATAAAACTTGTTTTTAAAAGTAGGCGTTTTATAGCATACCGCGGATTATTTCACATCCCTTGTTGTTGATAGATTATTATTTATTCAGCCAGGTTTCAGTGATGAGTACGGCTGCGATACAGTCTATTTCCTGCTTCATGACTTTTTTATGAGCACTTTCTTCTACAATTTGCCAGGCTTCTCGAGTGGTTAGCCTTTCGTCTACCAGTTCCGTTTTAATGTTGAAACGACCTTCCAGTTGCCGACTGAAACGCCAGGCCTTTTCTGTCATGGGTGACTCTATTTCGTGCATGCTGGTGGGTAGGCCAACAATAAGCTTTGCCGGTTGCCAGGTTTCGATGAGTTTAGCGATAACCTGCCATTCGGGTTTATTATTGATGACGCGAACTCCCTGTAGCGGGGAGGCTGTGCCGGTCAAAGTCTGACCTATAGCGGTTCCTATCCAGCTGGTGCCAAAATCGAACCCCATAACGGCAATATTCAATTCAGGCATTACCGGTTGTCGGTGATAGTTTTTCGAGGTTAAATCCAAGTGTGTCGAAAGCCATTTGCCATTTCGCATCAATATTTTTGTTGAAAGTTATCTGCTCGGATGAAATGGCGGTCAACCAGGAGTTACTCTGCAGCTCCTGTTCCAGTTGTCCGGCTGACCAGCCTGAAAACCCGAGTAATACCAGGAAATGCTCGGGACCTTCATCATTGGCAATTGCTTCGAGAATATCTTTAGAGCTGGTCAGGCAAATATGCGGACTAACCTGTAAGGTTTTTTCCCAATGAGAAGGTGGTGTATGCAGCACAAACCCCTGTTGTAGATTGACCGGTCCGCCGATGAATACTGGAGTTTCCAGGATATTTAAATTGAAACAGTTAATGTTGAGTTGTTCAAAGATATCACCCAGGTTTTGATCAGACAGGTGATTGACAACCATGCCCATACTGCCATCTTCTGAATGATCGCAAAGGTATACCATGCTCGATGCGAACAGGGGGTCTTTAATACTGGGCGTCGCCAGCAGGTATTGATTTGACAGGTTGTTGGCGTTCATCCTGGTTCTCCGTCTAAGCGGCCATTAGTGGTGAATTTGTTTGAGTTGAACTCCCATGTGCGTACTATAACGATCTGATCGGCTTTATCCCGTAGTTTAGCGGGGAAAGGTGGAAACGGACCTGCCAGGTGCACAATGCGTTTGGCGGCCTGATCGAGGATGCTAAATCCGGAAGTTTGTGAAACATTGACATCAATTATATATCCCTTTGAATTGATGCGAACATTTAGGCGCAGGCTACCATTAATTTTTTTAACCTCAGCTTCTGCCGGGTAATTCAGGTTTCCAATATGTTCTATTCTGCTCACCCATTGGGCCAGATAGCCTGCTTCAACCGCTTCTTTTGTGCTGGCTGTTAATGCAATTTCACGGGGTCGTTTGGCATAGGCCTGGGTTATTTTAAGTATTTCAGCTTGCAGACTGGCTATGTCACGACGCTGCTGTTGAATGGAAATAGTGCGGCTATTGCTTTCGTGCGCACTGTCAGAAATTTTTTGGTGAGTAATTTTCTTTTCGGCTTCACGTTGATTAATGTAATAGATTTTTTCCAGCTTTATTTCATTGGCTGCTTTCTGAATTTGCATGCGGTCAGATAAGCCTTGCTGGTTTAACGGGGTGGGTGCCGAGACCGGTGCACCGGGCCGCGCTTTTTCTTCCTGATTGCCACCTCCCTTTTGATTGGATTGCGCCAGATAGTCCGCTTCATCAGGTGGCTCCGGACTTTCGGTATTAGCCATAATAATGTCCAGGCTTGGTTCGGAATCAGACTGATTTGCATCAGACTGGGTAAATCCAACGCCAAGGATAAAGATAATGTGCAGAGTTAATGCAATGAACAGAGTAAAGCCCAGTCGATCATTGACGCCTATTTTTGCTGGTGATGGTAGTTTTTGTGTTTCGGACATCTAATTATTTTGCCAATAAGCAAGGGTTGCTACCAGTAAATTATGCATAACCTGTGATTAAAGTGGATGAGTGGAAAATAGTGCTTTTCCTGACCATTCAATTTTATCCATCATGGAACGGCTGATATACAGTTCCTGTTGTTCTGAGATGGCGAGAAAATCTTCGATTTCAAGCTTGTTGGCCATTTTTTTTAGTTCAGAAATTTTTGTGATCATTAATGTTGTTGCGGCAATATCCGCAATGACCGGGTCTTTATGGAGTACCGTAATGGCGCTGATATTAATCGATGGCTCACCGCTGGTCGGGTCGATGATATGGTGGCGTTTTATATTATTTTTATCCACGTAATATCGATGATAATTACCTGAAGTGAAAATACTGAGAGGCTTCGTTGTTTGTATGCTGGCAAATACACGGTCAGCATGGTTGTCGTCATAAAATGGATTTTCTATCGCTATTCGCCAGTTACCTCCCGGTTTCTGACCTTGAGCAAAAATATCTCCACCTGCGTTGATAATAAAGTTTTTGATATGATTCTGGTTGATTAACTCGGCTATTTGTTTAACTGCCAAACCTTTGGCGATTGCACCAAAGTCGAGCTGAAAATAGGGGTTGAGAGTCATGGCGTGCTGATCTTTAACAATCAGGTCATGCATGCCGGGCATTTGCTGTTTGATCTTGTTGATCAATGACTGGTCCGGGATTGATTTATCATGAAACCCCCAGGCTTCTATCAGTTTCCCCATGGCGGGATTAAACTTGCCTTCGCTTAAATCATAATATTTTTTTGAATAGAGGATGAGTGATCTCAGTGTTTCCGGTATCAATATGGCGTCAGCTGAGGGACTATTTTTTTGCTGGAGTAAAGCGCTGTTAAACTGTTTTAGAGTGCCATCTTGCCAGCCATGCCATTCAGTGTGACGTAGAATTAGTAGCTTTTCGATTTCATTAAACAGTTGTAACGCTTTGTCCTCGCTGGTGGTTACCAGAGAAATATCGATTATTGTGCCAAACTGCAGAAATCGCTGTTGAAATACCTGTGATGACTGACAGCTGCCAAGCAATATCAGTGTTAACCCGACGACAGTGACTAAAAAAAAGGATTTGTAACGGTCTATGATCTGTTTTCCAGTTTTTTCTGTATGCACTCAAACAAATCGTAACTGATATTCAGCTTGTACTGGCTATCGAGTTCTCTTATGCAGGTAGGGCTGGTGACATTTATTTCCGTTAAATAGTCGCCTATTACATCAATTCCTACAAATATTAATCCTTTTTCACGTAAAACAGGTGCTATCTGTTGGCAGATCCAGTAATCACGTTCAGTTAGAGGCTGACCTCTTGAGCTGGCACCTGCCGCCAGGTTGCCCCTGTTCTCACCCTCTGCCGGTATTCGTGCCAGGGCATACGGAACCGGCTCACCGTCGATTAGCAAGATGCGTTTGTCGCCGGCGGTAATTTCCGCAATGAATTTTTGTACCATAGTCTGGCAGCTGCCATATTGGGTGACTGATTCGATAATGGCATTGGTATTCGGGTCGCCCTGCCGAATACGGAAGATGGATTTGCCACCCATGCCATCCAGTGGTTTGATGATGATGTCATGATGTTCAGCCAGAAACTGTTTTAATAGTTCAGGTTTCCTGGCCACTCTGGTCGGGGTACAGCATTGCGGGAATTCGCGGGTAAACAGCTTTTCATTACAGTCACGTAAACTTTGCGGTTTATTGACCACAAGAGTTCCCTGCTGTTCAGCCTGTTCCAGCAGGTAAGTTGCATAAATATATTCTAAATCAAAAGGTGGATCCTTGCGCATCAGGATGACATCTAGATCAGACAGCTGGATGTTTTGTGTGGGCGTAAGCCTGAAATAGTCTAGCGGTTGATCAACGATGCTTAACAGGCTGGCCTGCGCAAAGCTGATGCCCGATTCCATGTACAGGTCATGCAGTTGCATGTAGTAAATTTCCCAGCCCCGCGACTGGGCCTCCAGCAGCATGGCAAAGCTACTGTCTTTGTAGGTTTTTATTGTTTCGATGGCATCCATGACGATGCCAAGTTTATATTTACTCATAACTGGTTAGACTCCTCGAGGTCAATCATGTAAACCACAGGTTCCCTGATCAGCCTTGACAGCAACATATTCATCCTGATGATCCAGAATTTGACGTTCAATCTCCTCAATTGGATGGGGGTTGGCTGTTATCAGTTGAGGCACAGTGAAAAGTGAATTTTTGCTCATGTATTTGTGTCGTTGAATAGCATTTGGTAGTTTACTGATTTTAGGTACCTGGTGAATAATTATATATTTTAATCTAAAGTTAAAATACCTATCATAGAATTTACTTTACTTTTTTTTATTAAATCACTGGTTAAGCAGGTAAAAACGTCTATAATTCTTTTTGCAAGCTGACTGATAGATCAGCCATTATCTCAAAACGGTGGAAATGTGAGCGACGAATCCCAACAAACTGGTCAACAGCCGTCATTACAGTTAAATGTAAAAGTAATGGTGATTGATGACAGTAAAACTATTCGACGAAGCGCGGAAACGCTATTAAAAAAAGTCGGCTGTGATGTAGTCACAGCTACTGACGGGTTTGAAGCTCTGGCTAAAATAACAGAGCATCATCCGGATATAATTTTTGTCGATATAATGATGCCCCGACTGGATGGGTATCAGACTTGTGCCTTAATAAAAAATAATCAAACCTTTAAATCAACGCCAGTTATTATGCTGTCCAGTAAGGACAGTATTTTTGATCGGGCGAGAGGTCGTATTGTTGGCTCAGAAGAGTATCTGACCAAACCATTTTCAAAAGAAGATTTGATCGGTGCTATAACTTCTCATGTCGGTATTAAATGACGTGCGAACTTACCTTATAACAATACTTAAAGTTAACTATTATGACTCATATTTTAATTGTTGATGATTCTCCTACTGAAGTTCATGTATTTAAAACTATACTGGAGAGGAATCAGATAAAAGTTTCAGTGGCGACCAATGGTGATGAAGGTATTGCAAAGGCAATCGAGGTTCAGCCGGATTGTATTCTAATGGATGTAGTTATGCCGGGCAAAAATGGCTTTCAGGCGACCAGAGATTTAAGTCGAAATCCTGCAACGACCAATATACCTGTGATCATTATAACCACCAAGGATCAGGAGACTGACAAAATATGGGGAATGCGTCAGGGAGCGAAAGATTATATCGTGAAGCCGGCGAACGAAGCTGAGCTGCTGGATAGAATTAACAAGGTGCTCAACTGATTTTATGAGCCAGGTATCGCCATTCTTAATCTTGCAGGATTTTGACCAGCGTTGCAGAGCAAATGCTCAGGGTCTACCAGCTGGTGAAATAGTCGAATCTGACTGGGTAGGGATTGGTTTCAGTTTAAATGGAAAACAGCTGATAGCAAAAATGGCTGATATAACAGAAATTTTACCACCCCCTGAAACTATTCGAGTGCCAGGGGTAAAAGCCTGGGTGAAGGGATTAGCTAATGTTCGTGGAACCCTCTTACCTGTTCTGGATATGGGGGCTTATTTAAGTGGTGTATTTACTCGAACCGGAAAAAATAGCCGAATATTAATTATTAACAAAAATAATGTGATGGCAGGTCTTCTGGTAGAGGAAGTATTTGGTATGCGACGATTTAAACCAGAGTTAAAAATGGATTCTAATCCGTCTGGAATGGGTAATTTAGATCCTTATCTGGATGGAATGTTTAAAGATGTTCAGTTTGACTGGAGTATTTTTGACGTTGGAAAGCTGGTCAGTCACGAGCGATTTCTCAGGGTAGTTTGAGTTTGATTGACCTGTAGTTTTGATTACAGAGGGTGTTATGCCGTTATTAGAAAATATAAAAAATAGTTTTAGCTCGAAAAAACCACAGCATAGCCAGCGTAAACTGGCGCCCCGGGGGAATAAGTTTTTGCTGATTTCGGCAGCAGGAATTGTGCTGTCAATACTTGTCATGGTGTTGTTGTTTAATTATGAAAATACTCAGGCAAGATATGGTAATGAGTATGCAGCAATAGTGAATGAGCAGCAGCTTGTTTCTCAACAGATAGCAACTTTTGCTTTGGAATCCTCCATTGGTAATTCCGCCGCTTTTGTACAGTTAAAAAGATATCAGGCACGCTTTGTTAACACTCTTAATCGTTTGCGAGCAGGAGATTCTGAACAGAAGTTACCGGCCATACCACTGGAGCTTCAAAGTGATCTGGAAAATGTGGATGCTGCATGGAAGAGTTATGATCAAAGCATAACAGTTATCCTGGAAGCCAGAGAATCAATTGAAACGGTCAGTGAATATGTGACTCTGATTAATGAGTCGATTCCGGAACTGTTGGTGTTATCCGATGATGTCGTGAAAATTCTGGTAAAAACTAAAGCAGAGCGTAAGGATATAGCGACAGCTTCCAGGCAGTTAGCGCTAATCCAGAGTGTACAGAATAGTCTCAATCAAATCATGTCTGGTGGTGATGTTGTTATGGCTGCTGCTGATCAGTTTGGTCGTGAAACAGCGCTCATCGAAATCATGTTGATTGCGATGCTTGAAGGAAATACCAGTCTTGGGATTAATCAGTTAACCGGTGATGAAGTAGTCAGTAAGTTACTGCAGTTTGCGGATCTTTTTTCAGTGGTTAAAAAGAATGTTAATCAGATACTGGAAAACTCTCCTCAGTTATTTGAAGTTAGAGATGCAGCAAGTGAAATTCAATCCATCAGTCCCAGAGTTTTAGCGGCCTCCCGAGATTTTGAAAATAGTATAAAGTTGTATGATGATCGCCTGCAGGTAATTACCCTGGTGGCTTATTTAGCGGGGCTGGTAGCGGTTCTCCTGCTGATATTTCTGGGTATTAAACTGGTTAAAGATTCGAACAGACAGTTACAGGAATCACAAAGCCAGAATGACAGAAATCAACGCGCTATTCTTCGCCTGCTGGATGAAATGGCAAACCTTGCCGATGGTGATTTGACTTCACATACAACCGTCACTGAAGATATAACGGGTGCAATAGCGGATTCTGTTAATTACTCGATTGATGCATTACGTGATCTGGTCAGTACTATAAATGATACGGCTGTGCAGGTTACTTCAGCAGTAAAAAATACTCAGGCGACGACCATTGAACTGGCTAATTCAAGTGATAAACAGGCACGTGAGATAGCCTCAGCCAGCGCCGCGATTACAGACATTTCTGAAAGTATGAGTAACGTATCCCGCAGTGCATCAGAATCAGCAGATGTTGCCAGAAATTCGGTAAATATTGCGCATAATGGTGGTGAAACAGTGCGTAAAACCATTTCCGGTATGGAGTCGATTCGTGAGCAGATACAGGAAACTTCAAAACGAATTAAACGTCTGGGTGAAAGTTCACAGGAAATTGGAGATATCGTTAACCTGATAACGGAAATTTCCGATCAAACCAATATTCTAGCATTAAATGCTGCGATACAGGCTGCCATGGCTGGTGAAGCCGGTCGAGGTTTTGCGGTGGTTGCCGACGAAGTGCAAAGGCTTGCTGAAAGAACGGGTGATGCGACTCGACAGATAGAAGCTCTGGTAAAAACCATTCAGGCTGATACCAACGAAGCGATTTCATCCATGGAGCAGAGTACTTCCAATGTGGTTGAAGGTGCTACCCTGGCTGAAAATGCGGGTAGTGCGCTGGAGAAAATCGAAAAAGTTTCGACAAATCTGGCCCAACGTATTTTGCAGATATCAGACTCTACCCAGACTCATGCGAAAGAAAGTGTTGAAATTATTAAAAGTATGAATGAGATTCAACAACTTACAATTAAAACATCTGAGGGTTCAACACAAGCATCGGAGGCGATAGGTGATCTGTCCGATATGGTTAAATCGTTACATAATTCTGTAGCGGGATTCAAACTACCCAATGTCCAGCTTTCCGAAAGTACTATCATGCATAGTGTTGACGATCTTTCTGATTTAGACATTGTTAATTCTCAGAAAAATTAACAGTTAAAGGTTATTCATGGATTTTAAACATACATCCATTAAACAAAGTGCTCTGGGGTGGGTTAAAAAATCTATCGATGAAAACCTGGCGACTATAAGGAGAGAGCTGAATATTTACATTGAAGAAAAAGATGCTTCAATGTTGACTTCAGTTCAGGAAAAACTCCGCGCCATCCAGGGTGTTCTGAGCATGATAGAACAGTATGGCGCATCCATGCTCACGGAAGAAATGCGTTCTTTGTGCGAATTTATTGCAGGTAAGGAACAGCAGGATCAGCAGGCACTCGAGGTTCTTCTCAGAGCGGTATTGCAACTCCCCGATTATCTCGAGCATATCCAGGCCGGGCAAAAAGATATACCAATCGCTATTTTGCCATTATTAAATGATATCCGGGCTGCCAAAAACGAAGATTTATTTTCTGAAAAACTGCTCTTTTTACCCGACCTTTCGATGCACGGTGATGATGTTGAATATGATGCTATCGATGAGCATAAAAACCAGCATACTCGCCAATTGGCGAAAAAACTCAGGCCTTCCTATCAGTATTCGATTTTAGGACTGATAAAGGATAGAGATGTTGAAACTAACCTGGCCCGCATAAGTAAAATTACTGAAGTCATGGAAGAAAGATCCTCCTCTGAGCAGGTTGCTCGTCTGTGGTGGATTGTCGGGGCTCTGATCGAGTCTGTATCGCGTGACAACCTTCCTTTAGGCGTTTCTGTGAAAATGCTGATGGGTAAAGTCGATCAGATATTTCGCAACATGATGTTAAAAGGCGAGAAAGAACTGATCAGGGTGCAGCCCATTGAGCTAATCAAAAACTTGCTGTATTACATCGCTCAGCCAGAGTGTGATGGTCCTAAAAGTCTTGCAATTAAGACAGCGTATCGACTGGAACAGTTTTTACCGTCTTCTAAAGATCAGGCTGCAAACAGTATTTCCGGCCCGAATCAGGAATTATTAAAAACAGTATCAGATGCTGTTAAAGCCGATATTGAAGAAGTTAAATCCACTCTTGAGGTTTATGTCAACGGGGATATTCAAAATACAGAATTATTACAAAGCATACCGCAGGAATTACATATAATTTCAGATACCCTGGCCATGATTGGTCTTGGGCCGCAGCGCCAATTGATAGAAGCTCAGATTGGTATGATTACAAAGGTGGTGGAAGGGGATGAAGCCCCCGAATCTGAAAAATTATTAGCCATGGCCGCAGAATTGATCCAGATAGATCAGGCTCTTGAGTTAATGCAGAAAGGTCAGTTTCATCATGGTGGTGAAGAGGTCACTTCAAGTACTACATCCAGAAACTTTGAAATGGATAATATGCTTTCTGGTGTTGTTACAGCTGCTCTGGATGATATACAGAAAATTAAAGGTGCCATCCTGGATTTTATTAAAGACACCTCTAAAGTAGAAAATATTCAATTTTGTAAAACATTATTGACAGAAACACGGGGTGCGCTGGATCTTTTGAACGAAAATCGGGCAGTTACTATTATTGAAGGCCTGATGCAATACCTGGAAAGCCATGAGCTTGAAGAGTTTATGGAAAGTAATCGGCTGGATCAGTTATCTCAAGTTGTTGTGAGTATTGAGTATTACCTTGAAGCGGTCGGAGAGCAAAGACTGGATGCAGATTCGATCCTTGATTTTGCCGATTCAGAGTTACAACTGTTATTAGAAGGTAAAGCTCAAAAAGAATCTGCGTTGGGTGCTTCAGAGGATGAGCAGGAAAACCTGCTTATCGACGATACTGATATTGTTGAGATAGATGAAGCCTCGTTAGTAGATGTTGATTTCAGTAATATGGAGGCTGATTTACAGGATAAGCCAGGTCTTGAAGAGTTAAACACCTCAGATGACAGGACGGAGCTGGATGAGGTAACAGAAATAGAAATTCCCTCGGTGGACGAGGAGTCAAAAGATTCACTAGAAGGGAAAGAAGGTATCGATGATGTAGTTAATGTTATCAATACCGACCTTATGGGAATACAGGATGTTCTCAGTGCTGAATCAACTGATGAAAATATTGATGATGACTTTGATGTTGAGAATGATCAACAAATTGTAGATCTATCAAATGAAAGACCTTTTGATAATCTGCAGGAACCAGAGCAGGAACCAGAGCAGGAACCAGAGCAGGAACCAGAGCAGGAA
>CALCSG010000156.1 GCA_937894085.1 uncultured Gammaproteobacteria bacterium
TCTTTCCTTAACAGTGCAGCTAGGTTAAGTTGCACTTATGAGTTGAATTCGGGTGTCTATTTGATAGTCATTCATTTGCTTTATAGCCAGCAGGTTTTTAACGAAATTTAAATTAAATAATTATCGCCATAGGGGAAACCCCTATTTTTTAATAAAATTAGCTGTTTTTTAATCCTGCCTTCATCCAGCTAAAGTTTTTCATTTTCACTATGGCTCATTAATAAAATAACACCTTCAATAGAGGTTCCCCCTATTCACCTGTAAGACAAATCCTACAGGCTACTGACGTTAAAATTGATCTATATTAAGCTAACGATGACTATTAAAAAAAGTTCCCAATAATTTTTAAAAAACTGATATTTATCAGTACTTGCATTTTTTCTTTATGCCAATTTAGCACCAGAAAAGCCGATTTATAAAAAGTTATATAGACAGGTTCTTCGATATGGATTCACGCCTAAATTTTCAGGTTGGACTGGCGAGAATCCAGTGGGCTACGTTTCAATTATGAATTCGTATATCCAATTAACTAATAATCGATAAGGAGATTCAGTTATGAAACACATTTCTACAAAATTTACAGTACTGGCATCGTCCGTGCTGTTGGCCTTTATGGCCGGCAGTACGGCTTATGCCGACGATGGCCAGCGACTGGTCAGGAGCGTGTCCAGTGCTCCGGGTATTACCGAAGACCCGGAACCAGAAGGTGAACACGCATTTATATCAATGATGAACTTCCATGTTCCGAGTCAGGCAGCCAGTGGTGATCTGGTACCGGTCGAGTATTTTAACATCGACGATGTTCTGGTTAAGACCGAATCAAAGGCTAAACCACTCATCAATGTCTATATCTATGGCCCGGTTGTCACCTTTGATGATACCCATGAAACCTCCGGCTATCAGGGACATGGCCGACGCGATGCGTTTGCTGCGGTGAGCCTCGATGACGGTGAAACCTGGAAGGCGACTAACCTTTCCAACTCCGCGGATCAAAGTTCATTTACAGTAACTACTCCACTACAGGATCCCGGTGCTGCAGAGGTTGAATCTTCGGTGGTTTTTGATCCCGACGGCCCAACCCTTGAAGAAGTGGTCTGGGATGCCAAAAGAAAAGGTGGCAAACTTCACGTTCATGGTGATACCGAAACCGATAGCCGCGAACGCGTCGAAATTCGCAATGCAGTCACCCAGGACGTTCTGTTTACTGTGCGCTCAGAACGTGAAGGTGAATTCGAGAAAGAACGTCGACTGGCCTTTGCACCTTGCCTGATACAGGCTGGTGTTGACGGTGTTTTCGGTCCGGCGGTAGAAGTTGAAGATGCCGGCGAAGAATGCGTTGGCCCGGATGAGCCCAGTGTGGCAATGATTACCGACTATCCCGGCGATGTTCGCAACATTTTCCATTCAACTGCTGGCAATAAAGTCATGGTGGCCTGGCATAGCAAGTATTGCCGTGGTGGAAACCCTGTGTTTGGTAATGGGGATGAAGTGGATGTAGCGTTTCCTCGAGAAGAGGTGGCAACTTACCTGGGTATAGATAACACCACTGATCTCTACCTGACCGATATTTTCGGTGTGGGTGGCTCCCAGAGTTCGACCAATTATGTTGATAATGAACCTGTAGGCGAAGTGCCCTATAGCTGCCTGTGGAGTGCGCGTGGTGTTTTACGCGAAGACCCCGAAGCAGCAGGTACAACACAGATGGTATGGTTCCAGGCCGAACGTATGACATCCGGTGCACGTGACGTTAACCGCGTCGAAACCAAGTGTGTCGCCGGTGCCGGTTGTGCTATCACCTGGCAGGAAGATCCTGAAGGTGTGCGTCCTGGTGAAGGTGAAGGTCCTGGAACAGGCTGGTCTGGTGCTACTACTGCCAGTAAAACTGATATCTGGTACAGTTTTGTCGAATGGGAAGATTTCGACATCGTTGACGTAGATGGCGTGCCAACCCCATTGGCAGATATAATAGCAGATGCAGGAAGACCGCCTGTTTATGTACCGATGATGTCTGCTGTGCGTCTGACCAACAATAACCGTTGTCCATTCCCTGTCGATGGCAGAGGTGATTACTGTGAAGACGTTGTTGCTGCCCCTTACGGAATTATCGATCAGTGCGTTGGCTCTATCGATTCTCCAGCAGGTCAGAATGGTGATCTACAGCCCATCTGTGTGGTTGACTCAAATGAGTCTGGCGCAGTAGATGCTGGCGATCTGCCTAACCTGGCAAATAACGCTGCCAGCCGTCCACGTCTGAATCTGCAACCACGTGATTCCGATGGCGATGGTATTGTTGATGATGCCTGGGTAATTGTTGTATCCGAAGAAGACAAAGGACTAGGTCGTTACGGTTTTATCAACACCGAAGAATGGACCCTGGGAGATTTGAACGATGTTGCAACTGAAACCTGTGAAGATCCCCCACAGCAACCCGATGAAGAGACCGGTTGCCAGAAGGCCGATATCGGCAAGAATGTGTTCTGGGCAAGTTTTAACCTGGGTTCACCAGATACCTCTGCAGGTGTTGGCACAGATTACAGTCTGATTAGCAACGTTCTGTCTCAGGGCGCTCAGCTTAACCAGCCCGAAGTTAACTGGCGCACAGGCGTCTACTACCCACCGATGAGTACCGAGCAGATGTGGAACTTCGGTGATCTGAACTACCTGATCTTCAATACCGAGATCGCACGACGCACCAGCATGATGTCCCAGCCACTGTCCAAAGCACTGGCAGGCGATGGTCAACTGCTCGCTATGCCACTGTGGAAACAGGGTATCATCAATCAGGGTGGCCCTGCCGACATCACTACCCGGCGTGTAGCCTTGCCTGAAGGCACCACCACTTTCGATGAAACAGCTGCAAACCCCTATGACGCAGCCAACATCGTTTGTGCATTCTACGATGGCGAAGGTAACGAGACAGCCGGTGTGAAGTATTTCACCGACGGTAGCAATCCTTACTACCCTGATGGTTTGTGTATGGCCGCTCCGATCAACCTGTCTGCGCGCACACCTTATGAGTGTGAAGTTAGCGGTGATAGTGACGGTGTCTGCCCTGGCGTAGCCGATATGACCTGTGTCGACGATGCTGCCTTCGGTCAGCTATGCTTGTCTACAACCAATCCAGAAGACAATCAGACCTTCGACAAGTTGGTTACCTGGTACGAGTGCCCAGGATGGAATGGTGTAAATGTCAGCGGTGATGCTGCTATGAGAGCGGCAACCTGTGGTACCGAACCTGACAGTGCACTACTGAAGAGCAATATGGATGACCAGTCCTGGTATAACCCGCTGGAAGTCGCCAAGGCTCACCGTGGTTTTATCGATGGTAGCTACATCTCCATGATCTATGCCTGGTCGCCTAACTTCAAGCTCAACGCTGTCGGCAGCGATCGCTACGAGCTGTATACACGGCGTTCATTCGACGGCGGTATCACCTGGGGAACTACACCAGGTAGCTTCCTGGCTACCGATGGAGTAACTTACGCCGGTGCGGGTACCACCACCTGTGAAACCATGCGTGACGGCGCATCGGTGGATACTACTCATGTCTGCACCGAGTATGCAGCAGGTGTTCCCGAGCAATCCCGTAATGTGTCACAGTTGAAATCTATGAAAAATACCATTCTAGATCCTCGTTACACTGCAGCAGGTGGTATCCCACCCAAAGCGGTACCAACAGAGGGTGACCTGGACTGGGGACTCTTCGTGCCTATCGATCCAACTGACATCCTGAACCCATCACGTTACTTCGTAGTTTTTGAAGATGGTGATAATACTACGGTATCAGAAGGCGAAGCCGAACCATTGAACCTGGGCTATGGTCGTGGCGAAATGTTTGGTGATCACTTCACCGTGTGGAGTGAAGTTGATACAGGTGTAAGCGATCCGACTACAGATTGTTATCCTAGCAACGCGCATGGTGATGAGGATGTAATCTGGGCCGCAGGTACCGGATTCTGTAATGAGTTTGATACCCTCGAAGGTTTCCAGGATGCATTGTCTGAAGAGGCGAGCATCACTGCCAGCGCCAACGGTGACTTCCTGTACGGTGTATGGGGTCAGTTCAACGTGGATGAGAATCATGAGTTCATAGATGGTGACTCAATGTTCCGCCGGGTCTGGTGGCTTGATGACTACATCTCAACAGATAACGCCTATACGCTACCTGGTACTAACTAGTAACCCGTAACTGAACGCACAGGGATGTGTATAACTGCATCGGGTCGCTGGTAA
>CALCSG010000157.1 GCA_937894085.1 uncultured Gammaproteobacteria bacterium
CGCTAAAACCCTGTCAAGATGTTTTTCCTATAATTTACGCTGAATAGTTACTAATGTTCTAAGTTTATTTTGAGTTGCCATGGGTAAGTTACCGTCCAGGTTCTGGAATTAATGTAAATATTGTCTTCTAAGCTGTGCGCTTTAATCCGCACAGGATTTTTGGATTTGATCAGTTTTGATATACAGAACAGGATGAGCTTTTTCGATTAATGTAGATATAAAATTAATCTATGTTTATCGTAGTTCTGGTTAAAACGGGAATATATTCCCAACCTAGTCAAAAATCAACCGAATGAGACCAAGTTCACACTTCTGCTCTTAATAAGCATTTGTTTATAAAATAATTCATTTTTAACGAGTTGCCCTTAATTAATAAAGGTATGAAAATATTGCAATTAAACCAGCTGTAAAAACTATATTATAGGCAGTGAACAGGAGATTTTCAGAGAAGCTGCGCCATTCAGCGGAAAAACAGAAGGATTTTTTTTAAGTCTCTTAATAAATAAAAGCTGAGAGTTATCCATTGTCGATCTGGATTGACTGTTGAACAGGTTAAATAGAGGTCCGTACATCTGCTATCTGCAGCAATTATGTTGATAGAGTAAGTGTTACTGCGCCTCCTCTCAGGTCGCGGTCATTTTCTGGTCTACAGTTAATAAAATTATATTCAGTTCCTGGTGTTTTACTCCAGCTAGTAACCAGAATTAATCAGAGAAAGTTTAAATAATCGATTTACTCATTTGACATTGCTTTTATAAACGAATCTGCCTCTGCAATTGATTTGTTCATATCTTTAATCAGGCTCTTTATATCTGTTTCTACAGACTGCCCCTGGGTCTTTAGTGAAGCAATGGCATTCGCATTAAGATTGTGTTTCAAAAAAAGCACCCTGTCATTAAAAGCTGCGAGTACGGGGCCAATTTTTTTCTCGGCTGTCTTCATTGCGAGCATTAATTTTGAATAGGATTTTTGAGTGGTATTGAGTCGCTTCTGGCTTGCACGGCGTAGCTCAGGACTGGAATATAGCTTGATTTCATCAGACCATTCCTTGAACAGTGCGTTTGCAACATCCTCTACAGAAACGATCTCATCGTGAACAGTTTCAGCCTGGGTTTTACTCTCTTCATATTCATCTTTGAGTAACCTGTACTGCTTCTCAAGATCACCACCTGAATAGTTAGTGACAGCAATAAATTTATCCAGTGCAGAACTAAACTGTTCCCTCGCTTCCTGCTGTGCTTCACGTGCATCATCGACGCGATTAACAAGAATATCGCGTTTTTCAACCCCGATCTTTTCCATAGCGCCGTAATAAACAGTTTGGCAACCTGCCATTAATAACAAGGCAGCCAATAACAAGAATGCCTGAGCAGAATAACAGCTACGAGTATGAGTCATTAATAATCCCACGATAAGTATTTTATGATATGGCCGACATTTCCACGAGTTCGACCAGGCCTTTCATTTTTAGCAGAATAATATGACAGCTGTCTAAAAAGATATCAATATTCTAATTGTAAAACTTTGTTAATGGTGATGCATAAACATGCTTTAAACTGAAGCTCCTGGTTATTAACTAAAATGTCACGCTCTTAATAATAACCGGATTGTTCAGTACTGAAAGCATTCTGTATCCATTCGAATGAAAGTTTTCTTAAACTATCTTCCGGTGTAATGAACAGGGCATCGAAACGATAGTTATGCTGTTGAAACTTTTTCTGGCTGGTTATGAAAGTCAGGGCTGCTTTTGTGATCTTTTGTTGTTTGGAAACAGGAATGCTGTAAGCGGTTCCGCCAAAAGCATTGTTTTTACGGTATTTAACTTCGATAAAACACAAGGTGTTTTTATCTAACATAATCAGGTCGATTTCGCCTGACCGGCAATGATAGTTTTGCTGTACAGGTTTTAGCCCTTTCTGTTGCAGCCAGCCTGAAGCCTGCTGTTCAAAGTACAATCCCTTGTCTTTCCTTGATTCCCACACAGCACTAGCTATTTTTAATCAACGGTTTCAACACTCTGTTTTAAAACTTCTGCACGACCTTTTAAATAGGTGGCGAGAATCAGTTCGCGATGTACCCGACCGTTCTTATCGACAGAAATGGTACCGCTATTAAGGGCTACTTTTTCTTCCGGGGTTATCATCAGTCGTCGTAAAGAGGGAATTAAATTATAAGCATCTATACCCAGTGCAAAAAAGCGGGCGTAACGGTCATTTTGTTTTGGCCATAATTTATTTATAGCTGCAAAGTCTGGGTTGGTGGTATTAGTCAATGCCCAGGGGGTATCCACAAACAGTATTTCATCGAGGTCTCTATCAGCATCCGGGTCACTGTTGCTGGAAGAGATACTCGACGTTGAATAAACCGGTAAGTCTTTGGCATGGTGGAATTTTAACTGCGGTTTAATCAGGCGTGCCTGGCGGGGATTACCGGCAATAAAAATCATATCGACATCCTGCCTCCTGCGCGGAATAAATTCCGATTTTTCACCGGTTACCTGGTCCAGTATTGAATGCCGGCGATCACTGCTATTGAGATTTAATAATTGCTTGATGGATGCAGAGTAATCATTTTTCCGGGATGGGTATCTTGCGCTGTCAACAACCTGTCCGCCAAGTGCTTCAAAACGTTTCGTAAAAGCCTGGTTTAATCGCTCACCCAGATTGCTGTCCGGGGTCAGAGTTACCGCATGATACTGACTATTGATCAGGGCATAGTCGGCAATCTGCTCCGCTTCGTCTTCCGGTCTGAGGCCAAACTGGTACAGGTTGTTAATGCCAATGTTTTCATCGTCGGCATAATTAAGCGTCAGAGTGGGTACTTTTAAAGATTCATTGAGCTGTAGTTCACTGACCAGTTTTTTATCTAATGGACCTACTATAAAATCGGCACCATTTTGTATGGCCTGGTTATATTGCATATAGAACTGCTGGGGGTCGCTACTGACATTAACGATCTCCAGCATGGGCTTCTCTTCAGGATCCTTGTAATAAGCGTACAGGAATCCATTTTGTATGGCTTCAGCTACATTTTTTAATTTATCAGAGAGCGGAAGTAATAGCGCGATTCGAGTCGGATTTATATAAATCAACTTACTCTCTGAGACCAGCTGTTCGGCGAAACTGACAGATGCTTCATGGTCCTTGTAGATTTCATGCCACTTTTTGATCCAGGGTTCTATTTTTGCTGGTAGCATGTTCGAGCGGCGGGCTATTAAATTTAATTCCAGCCAGCCTCTGAGAGGAATCGTCTGCTGTTGAGACAGTGCTTTGATGATATTCGGTTCAGATATACGGCTTAAAGCATCCCAGATAAAATTATGATTTTCCAGTGTTTCAGCTTCGGTTTTCAGGTATTGACCGATTTGTATGCGTAGCTCCGCAGACTCCAGTGGCTTGCCGATGGCAAGTACGCCTTTTGAACGAATATTTAAAGCCAGCGCCTTGTAACCAGGGTCAGTAATACTTTCCAGATCGGGCAGGTTAGCCAGGCTTTGATAAGTTTTGCCATTCTCGAAATAAAGTCCGGCCAGCAGGGTGTTTTTATGACTGAATTCACTTTCCAGTAGATCGTCTTCCTTTAATGTATCGTAAAAAGTTTGCAGCGCATCATATTGTTGGTTTTTATACATCATGAGAGCGACTTTTTGTAAATAGAAAGAGTGATCGGGTTGAGCAGAGTTGTCAGCCAGGTATTGATACATGCTGGCAGCTTTTTCCCAGTCAAACTCCTGTTCATAATTAAAAGCAATAATTTTGGACTCTGCAGTCACCTGTCCTGATGGCTGTGTTTTTAGCAGGGAGCTGGTGGACTGGCATGAAGTGACCAATATAGCGCTGGCTATAATGAAGCTTAATTTTATCAGCGTTAATGTAAGTAGTTTGTGCATGGCCGTAGATAAGTTGATTGCAGACTGAGTCAATGAGTCTGTTAGAATAAGTGATTAGTTTACATGGTTAAAGATGAAAATGTCAGGCGTACTTTATATCGTAGCAACACCGATCGGCAATCTGGATGATATTACGTTAAGAGCAATCGAGATTTTACGTACGGTCGATCTGGTGGCAGCCGAAGACACACGACATAGCCAGCATTTGTTGTCTCACCTGGGGGTCAGCAAAAAGATGCTATCTCTGCATGAACACAATGAACGTGATCGAATACAGCAGATTTTAAATTATCTTGAGGCTGGTCAGCAAATTGCTCTGGTGTCGGATGCGGGTACGCCGCTGATTTCAGATCCGGGTTTTCCGTTGGTAAGAGCAACTATAGAAGCAGGGTTCAGGGTGATTCCCATACCCGGCGTTAGCAGTATTATCACTGCGTTGAGTGCAGCGGGTTTACCCACGGATAAGTTTAGTTTTCATGGGTTTCTCCCGCATAAAAATGCAGAAAGAGTAAAGCGGCTGGAAAGTTTAAAAAATAGTGATGGCACCCATGTATTACTGGAATCTACCCATCGTATAGAGCGACTGTTGCAGCAAATTATGCAGGTCATGCCGGAGTCTCAGGTGGTGCTGGCTAAAGAATTGACTAAACGGCATGAAACCTTTATTCGCGGTTCTGCAGAGCAGTGTCTTCAAGTATTCGAACAGGATGCTTTGTTGAAAAAAGGGGAGTTTGTCGTGCTGATCTATCAGCTTATTGCCGATAAAGATGACTCTGTGGATCTGGATGCTGAAAAAATGTTAGCGTTACTGATGCAAGAAATGCCGCTAAAAAAAGCGGTAAAGTTAGCAGTTAGTCTCAGTGGATTGAAAAAAAATGAGCTGTATAAAATGGCTTTAGTACTATCCGGAAATCAGCATAAAGAGGATTAACAAAGAGAAAAGTACTTATTGTCGGGAAACTATATAAGGTATTATACGATTCAAGTCAGCCAGATAATCGCTGGTACCTTCGGGTACTGGAGGAAAGTCCGGGCTCCACAGGGCAGAGTGCCAGTTAACGGCTGGGAGGCGTGAGCCTACGGAAAGTGCCGCAGAAAATATACCGCCAGATAGCTTGCTGTCTGGTAAGGGTGAAATGGTGCGGTAAGAGCGCACCGCGCTACTGGTAACAGTAGTGGCAGGGTAAACCCCACTCGGAGCAAGACCAAATAGGAGAGCAATGGTGCTGCCCGCACTGCTTTCGGGTTGGTTGCTTGAGAATTGCTGGTGACAGCAGTTCCAGATGAATGATTATCCACGACAGAACCCGGCTTACAGGCTGACTTACTTAATTATTTGATTTATCTGTCCCCTTATTGTTTTTTTAAGGGGATGGGTAAAATAACTCTTCTCGCAATATCCTTCCCCTGTAAATATCTCTCAAAATCAGCCTCTCTTAATATTCTACTTTAACTATGTTTCGTTAACATTTGTTTTTAATAGACATTAACCGTTTATCACAAGAATCTTTGCTAAGTCATTGTTGTTATTAAAGAAATTCCATTCCTGAACCCCTATTTTTACTTGACATGTGGCAAATCTGAGCGATACTGTGTGTATTGGTGGGAAATTGTGTCATAAAGTGGCTTATAAAGGGCGGAGTGAGTGCTTAAATTCAGAGGGGCTTCAAATTTATCGTTAGATGCGAAAGGCAGGATAGTTTTACCTGCCCGTTATCGTGAGCGTCTGGCTGAAATTTGTGATAGTCAACTGGTAGTCACTATTGATACAGATGAATCCTGCCTGTTGATCTATCCGCTAAATGAGTGGGAGGTCGTCGAAGAAAAAATTAATGCCTTACCCGGTCTGAATAAAAGAGTGAAGCTTATCAAGCGCAAGCTGGTTGGCTATGCCACCGATATTGAAGTCAATGATAGTGGCAGATTACTGCTTTCTGCGCCCCTGAGGGCTTATGCCAAGCTGGATAAAAAAGTTGTTTTAATCGGGCAGGGTAATAAATTCGAACTGTGGGATGAAGCTCTGTGGGAAAAGCATTGCATGGAAGAGATTGATGAAGATGAAGAGACTCCTGTCGCTTTAGCGGAGCTGTCAATATGAGTGGGCAGACTTTCTCACATCAACCCGTGTTGTTTCAACAGGTACTCCATTTGATGAATATCAAACCGGATGGTCTCTATGTTGACGGGACTTTTGGTCGAGGTGGTCATTCTGCAGCTATTCTTGCTCAGCTCAATGAAAAGGGCAGGCTGGTGGTAATGGATAAAGATCCTCAAGCCATTGATTCTGCCAGGCAACAGTATTCAGATGACGCTCGCGTCACTATTATTCATGATGATTATGCCCAAATGGCCCTGCGTGTCGAGCAACTGGGTCTGAAACAGTCGGTGGATGGCGTTCTGCTTGATCTGGGCGTTTCTTCTCCTCAGCTGGATGATGCGCAAAGAGGGTTCAGTTTTCAGCAAAATGGTCCACTGGATATGCGTATGAATCCGACTCAGGGCATGTCTGCATCAGAGTGGATAATGACTGCTAAAGAAAAAGAAATTGCAGATGTCCTGTGGCAATTAGGTGAAGAACGTTTTTCCAGGCGTATCGCTAAAAAAATTATTGAGTTTCGTCAGCAACAGGTTATTACAGATACTGCAACTTTAGTGGGAATAATTATTGAGTGTGTTCCTGCGCATAAAGAGAAAAAGCATCCTGCTACACGTAGCTTTCAGGCTATTCGTATGCACGTAAATCAGGAGCTGGATCATATTCATCAGGTACTCGACGGTATTTTTGATGTGTTAACGGTTGGCGGGAGACTACTGGTGATCAGTTTCCATTCACTGGAAGATCGCCTGGTAAAACGGTTTATTAAGAAGCACTCCACAGCTCCTGTTTTGCCTAAAGGGTTGCCGGTTCGTGATTGTGATTTAAATCTTACGGTCCGCTTCAAAAGTATTGGTAAAGCTGTTAAGGCAACTGCTGATGAAATTCAGCAGAATTCGCGCTCACGCAGCGCAATTTTAAGAATTGCCGAGCGAGTTTACTGATGTCCCGACTGTACTGGTTGCTGCTGCTGGTTATTCTGGTAACTGGCAGCTCGATGGCTGTTATTTATGTAAAACATGAAAGCCGTGTTTTATTTACTGAATTAAGATTAAAGCAAAAAATACAGGATGAGCAGCTTATTCAATGGAGTCGGCTGCAAATTCAAAAAAGTACGTTAATAACCCAGGCTAATGTTGAGTCTATAGCCCGTAAAAGGCTGGATATGATATTACCTGATCATGTGCAAATAGTGACTTTGATCGATCATGAGTGATAATTCTTCAACATCTTTTTTTGCAGGCAGACATTATTTTGTGCTGGCTGTGCTGATGTTATTGTTTTCGTCGCTGGTATTCAGGTCGGCCTGGTTACAGGTCTATAACCAGGATTTCCTGCTGGATGAAGGTAGTCAGCGCCAGCTAAGAACGATTCAGACCCCGGCTTATAGAGGAACTATTATGGATCGTTTCGGTACGCCATTAGCGATAAGTACACCGGTTGATTCGGTGTGGGTTAATCCGCAGCAAATATTATTAGATCAGCCAGGTTTAAAAAAGGTAACACAGTTACTGGGCATTAATTTTAAGCAAACCCTAAATAAGCTCAAGCAACGTGCTAACAGGGAATTTGTTTTTATCAAACGCAGGGTAGAGCCTGAGCTGGCACAAAAAGCGGTAGAAGGTGTCAAAGGTGTGCACTTACAAAGAGAATATAACCGTTTTTATCCTGCGGGTGAAGTTGTCTCGCATGTACTGGGTTTTACTGATATTGATAATATTGGTCGTGAAGGGATGGAACGTGTTTATCAGGACTGGTTAAAAGCTAAATCGGGACAACGTACCATCTTGCGTAATCGAAAAGGCGAAGTGGTAGAGAATATATCTCAGGTTGTAGCTGCTCGTCCGGGTAAAGATTTACAGACCAGTATTGATATGCGCCTGCAATATATTGCTTACCGCAGTTTGAGCAAAGCCATAAAACACCATGATGCTAAATCGGGTAGTGCTGTGTTACTGGATGCCCGTTCAGGTGAAATTCTGGCCATCGCCAATTGGCCTTCTTATAATCCAAATCAACACAAAAATAAATCGGCATCGGCTCGACGAAATCGTGCTATTACCGATGTGTTCGAACCTGGTTCGACAATCAAGCCATTTACCCTGGCAGCGGCACTTGACAGGAATTTATATAACTCGAAAAGTCGTATTAATACGGCTCCGGGTTACATGAAAATAACAGGTTATCCCATTCGGGATTTTCGTAATTATGGGGTGCTTGATCTTGCAGGTATTTTACGTAAGTCGAGTAATGTTGGAGCTTCCAAGGTAGCTATGTCCATGAAGTCCGAAGAGCTTTGGCGGGCTTTTACCGATTATGGTTTTGGAGAGCCAACGGGTGTTAGTTTCCCTGCTTCATCGTCAGGATATTTTAGTGACTTTCACGACTGGCAACCACTGGATCATGCCACTATGGCTTTTGGTTATGGGCTATCGGTTTCTACATTGCAGTTAGCCAGGGCTTATTCAATCTTTGCCAACGAAGGGAAGCTACGACCTGTAAGTTTACTGAAACTGGATGAGCCTCAGGCTGCTCCCCAGGTGATGAAGCGGTCTACAGCTAATATGGTTTTGAAAATGCTGGAGCAGGTAGTAGGTCCGGATGGAACAGCGCAACAGGCGGCAATCAGCGGGTATAGAGTGGCAGGGAAAACCGGAACCGCTAAGAAAAATGCAGTTGGTGGTTATCTTGAAGATACCTATACATCGGTATTCGCTGGTGTTGTACCGGTTAGTAATCCTCGCCTGGTGATGGCGGTGATGATAGATGAGCCAAAAGTGAATGGATATTATGGCGGAGTGGTGGCAGCGCCGGTTTTTAAAGAAGTTTTAAGTCATGCACTCAGGTTAATGAATATTTCTCCTGATGATCTTGCTGCTACCCGGCAACTTGCTAAAACTGCTGGACGGGAGCTTCTATGATGACTTCAATCAGCCGTCAAACTGAAATCACCCTGGATACTCTGCTGCAGGGATATGTTGATGATCAGTATCTTTTGAACCTGGAAATAACGGGTTTAACCAGTAATAGCAAAGAAGTTAAAAAAGGAAATTTATTTGTAGCACATGCCGGGTTAACAAGGCATGCAATTGATTTTGTCAGTGATGCTATCGATGCAGGCGCGGTGGCTATCATTTATGATGCGTATGATAGCTATAACTTGCAGCGTATACCGCTTTTAGAGAAGCAACATGCTGTCAGTTTTATTCCGGTAAAAGATTTACAGAAAAAAACCGGTAACATTGCGAGCCGTTTTTATGCCTATCCAAGTCGCCACTTTAAATTGATCGGGGTGACAGGCACAGATGGTAAAACCAGCGTTACTCATTTGCTGGTTCAGGCTTTTAACCGACTTAATAAAAAGGCTGGAAGTGTAGGGACTCTGGGTTATGGATTATCTAATAATAAATTGAAGATGACCCATTTTACAACGCCGGAAGCTATTACATTGCAGTCGATTCTTTTTGAGTTGTCGTTAGCTGACTGTGAGTATGTTGTTATGGAGGTATCGTCCCATGCACTGGAACAATACCGTGAAGCCGGTTGTGAATTTGATATTGCTGTGCTCACCAATTTAGGCAGTGATCATCTCGATTATCATATAGATCTGGATCATTATAAAGCGGCAAAAGCTCGACTGTTTGAGAGGCAGGGGTTAACAGGTAAAGTATTGAACCTGGATGATGAGTTCGGTCGCCAGTTAATCAGTAGTAATAAAGGTGACAATGTCATTGGGTATAGTGTCAATGATACTAATAATCAAGCTATCCCGCTTGTTACTCTGGTATCCAGCACAATGGCTACAAAGGGGTTGCAGTTATGCGTTTCAACTCCTGAAGGTTTAATACAAATTGAAACGGGTTTGATTGGTGATTTTAATATCAATAATTTATTGTGCTGTATATCCGTTTTGTTTCAACTGGGTTATCGACCTGAACAGATCGAACAGGGTATGCAGGGATTGCAACCGATTCCCGGACGTATGGAGTTTTTCCCTTCAATTAATGAAAAGCCAGCGGTAGTCATTGATTTTGCCCACACCGAGCAGGCTTTGTCGGCTTGCCTGACTTCGCTTAAAAATTATTGTGAAGGCAGGATGGTTTGTATCTTTGGTTGTGGTGGAGATAGAGATCAGAGCAAGCGCCCTAAAATGGCGGCTGTGGCTGAACAACTGGCAGATCAGGTTATCGTCACCGATGATAATCCAAGAAATGAATCCGCAGAAAAGATTATGCGCGAAATTTTAAGCGGTTTTAACAATCCGCAGGGTGTTCGAGTGATTCATGATCGCGAAGTTGCTATTGAAACAGCCATGTCTGGCGCCAGTGCCAAAGATTTGGTGGTGATTGCAGGAAAAGGTCATGAGCAGTTTCAAATTATCGGTAATAAACGGCTACCTTTCAGTGATCATTATGTGGTGAAACAGATACGTAAAAGGGAGGCTGTATGATTCATTTGAACAGTCAGCAGCTTTTACAGCTTTTTCCTCAAGTAGAGAATGAACTGGCGCAATTTGCATTTACTTCTGTTGTGATTGACAGTCGACAATCAACTAAAGACAGCCTTTTTGTAGCAATCAGAGGTGAACACTTTGATGGTCATGAATTTATCAATAAAGCCGCTGAACAAGGTGCAGTGGCTGCCATTGTAGATACTTTTCAGGATGATTCTGCAATACCTCAAATAGTCGTCAATGATACACGTCTGGCTCTTGCGCAACTGGCCAGTTTCTGGCGCAAAAAAGTTAACCCTGTGGTGGTAGCCATCACCGGTAGTAATGGCAAGACTACAGTGAAAGAGATGCTGGGACAGATATTATCGCAACAGGGTCAAACCCTGATGACAGCCGGCAATTTTAATAATGAAATTGGTGTGCCTCTAACATTGTTTCGATTATCCGAAAGTGACCGGTTTGCAGTGATTGAAATGGGTGCTAATCATCGTCAGGAAATTGCGCTGCTGGTGGAAATAGCCGAGCCGGATATAGTGTATGTAAATAATGCCATGGCTGCTCATCTCGAAGGATTTGGTTCTTTGCAGGGGGTTATTGAAGCAAAAGGTGAGATGTATCAACATTGTAAAAGAACAGCTTTAGCCGTTTTTAATAACGATGAAAACTCAGTAGATTACTGGAAATCAAATTCAGCTGCCGATAAGCAGTTATCTTTTTCCAGTAAACAGCAAGCAGATATTACAGGGCAAAGTGTACAGTTGGCTGACGGCTTAAAACTGACAGTGAGTTATCAGCAACAGCAATTTGAATGCAATTTGAAAGTGTTTGGTCTTCATAATGCGCAGAATGCGCTGGCTGCAATTACCCTGGCAATTGCCTGCGGTGTAAATGCTCAACAGGCATGCCATTATTTGAATGCTTTTAGTGGTGTTAAAGGCAGGCAGCAATTTTTCGCTGGAGTGAATGAAAGTGTCATTATTGATGACAGTTATAACGCTAACCCTGATTCTCTAGCGGCTGCTATAAAGGTTTTATGTGCTCTCGATGGAACACCCTGGCTGGCACTAGGCGATATGGCGGAAATAGGTGAGCAATCGTTGCAAATGCATCAGCAGGCTGTGACTGAGGCAAAAGATGAGGGAGTACAGCAGTTTTTTGCTCTGGGAAAAATGAGTTGCCAGGCAGCAGATGTTTTTGCTGAAAATGGATTTTGTTTTGATAAGCATGACGAGATGGCAGAATTTCTTGCATCCCGTTTACATAGGAATATAAATTTACTGGTAAAAGGTTCACGCAGTGCTGGTATGGAGAAGGTAGTAGAAAAACTAACCCTGAAAGCTAATCCTGCCGATGCAGGAGGAGTGAATAATGCTGTATAGCCTTGCTACTTACCTGACCCAGTTTTACAGTGGATTCAATCTGTTTCAATACCTTACCTTACGCACTATTCTGGGGGTTTTGACGGCGTTGATTATATCCCTGATGGTGGGCCCCTGGATGATAAGGTTCCTGAGTAAATATAATATTGGTCAGAGTGTAAGAGATGATGGTCCTGAATCGCATTTCAGCAAGGCTGGTACGCCGACCATGGGTGGTGCGCTGATCCTGGTATCTATCATTATCAGTACCCTGCTATGGAGTGATCTGAGCTCTCGTTTCGTGTGGATCGTGCTGTTTGTCACAGCGGGATTCGGCCTGATCGGCTGGATAGATGATTACAAAAAAATAGCGCTGGGAAATTCAAAAGGTCTGGCTTCGCGTTACAAGTATTTATGGCAATCGATAATAGGACTCACCGCTGCCCTGGTACTTTATTCCACTGCGCAGTTACCTATTGAAACACAGTTGATTGTTCCCTTTATTAAATCACTGGTTTTTGATCTGGGGTGGATGTATATCGTATTAGCCTATTTCGTGATAGTCGGTAGTAGTAATGCGGTCAACCTGACTGACGGGCTGGATGGACTGGCTATTTTACCAACAGTTCTGGTTGGTGGTGCACTGGGTGTTTTTGCTTATGCTACCGGGAATACAAACTTCGCTGGATATCTGGGGATTCCATATATTCCCGGAGTTGGTGAAATGGTTGTTTTCTGCGGAGCCCTGGTCGGTGCAGGTTTAGGATTTTTATGGTTTAACACTTACCCTGCGCAAGTATTTATGGGTGATGTGGGTGCGTTAGCCCTGGGCGCCGCACTCGGTGTTATAGCCGTTATAGTACGACAGGAACTGGTGCTATTTATAATGGGCGGTATTTTCGTGGTTGAAACCGTCTCAGTCATTCTGCAGGTCGGCTCCTATAAATTAACCGGTCGCCGTATTTTTCGCATGGCTCCACTGCATCACCATTTCGAATTAAAAGGCTGGCCAGAGCCTCGAATCATTGTACGTTTCTGGATTATCACGGTTATTCTTGTGTTAATTGGTCTGGCGAGTCTGAAGGTAAGGTGATGCAGGCTATGAAACTTCATCTGACAATGCATAAAGACCAGCGCTACCTTGTAGTCGGTCTGGGAATGACTGGTTATTCGGTGGCCTGTTATCTGTTGCAACAAGGTTATGCCTGCGTTATTCAGGATGACCGTGAGCTACCGCCTTATTTAACTGAGTTAATGGAAAAGTTTCCATCTGCAGTTGTCATTAGAGAAAATTTATCCGCAATAATGTTGTCAGATATTGATTGCCTGGTGGTCAGCCCCGGTCTGTCGATACGCTCTCCGCTCATGCAGAAAATAGCAAAGTCAGGTAAAAGAATTATCGGTGATATTGAATTGTTTGCAGAAGCTGTTGATAAGCCTGTTCTCGCGATTACCGGGTCAAATGGCAAAAGTACGGTCACCAGCCTGTTAGGAGCAATGATCGAGGCGGATGGTAAAAAAGCTGGAGTCGGTGGCAATATCGGGGTACCGGCACTCGACTTACTGAGTGAAAATATTGATTTTTATGTCCTTGAACTTTCAAGTTTTCAGCTGGAAACAACATCGTCCTTAAGGCCGCTGGTATGTACCGTGTTGAATGTCAGTGAAGATCATATGGATCGTTATGATGATCTAGCAGATTATCAGCAAAGTAAAAAGTCCATTTATGCTAAGGCATCTTTTTGTGTCAGTAATATGGATGATGATTTAACAAAAAATACTCAAAATGATATTCAGTTTTCAATATTGAATAGCTCGGCAGCATTTAGTGTGACTGAATCAGCTAAAACGATGCTGGCAGTTAATGGAGAAGGCTGGATAGAAACTTCAGAATTAAAGTTAAAAGGTCGACATAACTGGGCTAACTGTCTGGCAGCGATGGCAATGGCTCAGCAGATAAAAATTTCAAAACCTGCAATTATAAAAGCGCTTAAATCTTTTGGCGGACTGTCTCATCGAAGTGAATGGATTGCTGAGATAAACGGGGTTAGCTGGATTAATGATTCCAAGGGGACCAATCCGGGAGCAACAAAAGCAGCGATTGAAGGATTTGATGAACCTGTTATTTTACTGGCCGGCGGTCAGAGTAAAGGTGCAGATGCCTCTGTGTTGTGTGAGAGTTTAAAGCAGCATGTAAAAACCGTGCTTTTATTCGGTCAGGATGCTGATCTCATGGAGCAAAGCTGGCAGCACTGCGTAACTATTCAGCGGGTTGAAAATATGCAGCAGGCTGTGAAATCTGCCAGTGAAATAGCTCTGCCCGGTGATATTGTTTTATTGTCACCAGCCTGTGCCAGTTTTGATATGTATAGCGGGTTTGCTGCACGCGGTGAACATTTCCGCTCTCTGGTGAGGATGATGCAATGAGTTCTCAGGCTATACGTGCATCACAACTGGAAAAGATCAGGTCAACTACGCTTCCCGAAGTGTTAGACAGTCAAATTCTACTGATCTATGGATTGCTGGCGGGTATCGGTTTAATCATGGTGACTTCAGCATCGATCGGTATAGCTGATGTACATATGAATGATCCGTTTTACTATGGAAAACGACAGTTCTTACGCCTTGTGCTGGGTGTATTACTGATCTGGATGGCTTATAGGATTCCGACTAAAGTGTGGAAAGATAACGGCATGATACTCATGTTAAGTTCTCTTTTCCTGCTGGTTCTGGTACTCATTCCTGGTATTGGACGCACTGTCAATGGTTCTACCCGTTGGCTTGATCTGATTGTTTTTACTGTACAGGTGTCTGAAATAGCCAAGTTATTTCTGATTATTTATTTAAGCGGTTACTTAATACGCCGTTCGGATGAAATTCAATCAGGAATCATGGGCTTTATTAAACCCATGATTATACTGGCAATGGCTAGCGGACTTTTATTGCTGGAGCCCGATTTTGGTGCTGCAGCGGTACTGTTAATGACCGGACTGGGGATGATTTTCCTGGGTGGTGTTCAGTTTAAACAATTCATCATTTTTGTGTTGGGTACGCTCACTCTAATGGTATTAATGGTAATTGTTTCACCTTACAGAATGGCACGTGTCACTTCTTTTCTTGATCCATGGGCTGATCCTTTTAACAGTGGTTTTCAGCTAACACAGTCACTTATTGCGATAGGTAGTGGTGGCATTTTTGGTACAGGTCTGGGTGGCAGTATTCAAAAACTTTTCTATTTACCGGAAGCGCATACCGACTTTCTTTTTGCAGTTTATTCTGAAGAAATGGGTCTGGTCGGAGCCGTTTTTCTGATTCTTATCTATGCCTGGTTTGTTATTCGCTGTTTTCAAATAGGTAAGACCGCTTTGTTAAAAGCAAAGCCTTTCGGTGCCTACCTCGTATATGGTGTCGGTCTGCTGGTGAGTATTCAGGCTTTGATCAATATGGGCGTTAATATGGGAGCATTGCCTACCAAAGGATTGACCTTACCTTTTATCAGTTATGGCGGTAACAGTATTTTAATTATGTCGTTTGCTGTTGGTCTGGTACTTCGTGTTCATTATGAAAACTGTATTGTGGAGCAAAAAGATAAACCGGCTAAAAAGTATTCACGCTCAGCTAAGGTGAAAAATAATGGTTGATTCCAGACGACCCATTATGGTGATGGCTGGCGGCACTGGTGGCCATGTGTTTCCGGCCCTGGCTGTTGCTAATTACTTAAGGGATAAGGGTGAAAACATTATCTGGATGGGTACACGATCTGGTATTGAGTCGCGTCTTGTTCCGGCTGAAAATTTTCCCATTGAATGGTTATCTGTGCAGGGCTTACGTGGAAAGGGAAAACTTGTTTTAGCTTTGGCTCCATTTAAGTTATTGCAAGCCTGTTATCAGGCAATGATGTTGTTGCTTAAACACCGGCCACGGGCAGTTTTAGGCATGGGTGGTTTTGCCTCAGGGCCGGGTGGATTTATGGCCTGGTTATTACGCATTCCTTTGATAATTCATGAGCAGAATGCAGTGACAGGGTTGACTAATAAATTACTTAGTCGATTTGCTACTTTAAAATTTTTCGCATTCCCATCTGCCGCCAGTTTGATTAAAGGTGGTCGGGTTGTCGGCAATCCTGTGCGCCAGGAAATTGTCGACATGGAGCCCCCGCAAAAAAGATTAGGTAGACATTCCCGGAACACGATGAATGTGTTGATTCTGGGCGGTAGCCTGGGAGCAAAGACTCTTAATGAAACCGTACCGGATGCGCTTAAAAGTATTGATAGAGCAAATCGACCTGTAATCCGTCACCAGTGTGGCTCAAGACATTTAACCGAATGCACAATTCGTTACCAACATAATGAGGTTGACGCTGAAGTCGTTGAGTTTATAGATGATATGAAAGCCGCCTACGAATGGTCTGATCTGGTGATTTGCAGAGCAGGCGCTTTAACCATTGCTGAACTTGCCGCAGCGGGTGTGGCATCAATACTAATTCCATATCCTTATGCGGTGGATGATCATCAATTCGTGAATGCCGGATTTTTGAGCGCAGTTGATGCTGCAATAGTGGTACGGGACGAAAGTTTTACAGCACAATATCTGTCACAAAAACTATTACACTTTTTATCTCATAAAGAGGAATTACTACAGATGGCATGTCAGGCCAGGGAAGTGGCTTACACAGATGCAACTCAACAGGTTGCTGCAGGCATTTTACAGGAGGCTTTGTAATGACTCGATCTCCCAGACAATTAATGCGCCGTACCAAAAACATCCATTTTGTGGGTATTGGTGGTGCGGGTATGAGCGGCATAGCCGAAGTGTTTCATAATCTCGGTTATAAAGTGACCGGTTCAGATATTAATGATAGTCCTACTGTAAAACATCTTAGCGAGTTGGGTATCAATATAAATATTGGACATCATGCAGACAATATTACTGATTCACACGTTGTAGTGATATCGACAGCGATAGACGAGTCTAACCCTGAAATTATGAATGCCAGAGAGTTACGCATTCCAATAGTTAGACGGGCCGAAATGTTGGCGGAGTTGATGCGTTTTCGTCAGGGTATTGCGGTTGCCGGTACCCATGGCAAAACGACCACAACAAGCCTGGTAACATCTGTTCTTGTTGAAGGTGGACTGGATCCTACTTATGTCATTGGCGGTAAATTAAATAGTTCAGGGCGTCATGCAAAGCTCGGTGACAGTGATTACCTGGTCGCAGAAGCCGATGAAAGTGACGCTTCATTTTTATATCTACAGCCTTATATCGCCATAGTGACCAATATTGATCATGATCACTTATCCACTTATGAAGGTGATTTTGAACGCCTGAAACATACCTTTGTTGAGTTTTTACACCACCTGCCATTTTATGGCCTGGCGGTAGTGTGCATAGATGATGATGTGGTAAGAGAAATATTGCCATTAATATCAAGACCTGTACTGACTTACGGAGAGTCTGCAGATGCCGATGTCAGAATCAGTAACATTAAAGCGGACTCGTCACGTACTCTTTTCAGCGTGAAATTTCCGGATCAAACAACAGTAGATATCGAACTCAACATGGCCGGTAAGCATAATGTGTTAAATGCCACGGCAGCGCTTGCAGTGGGATGGGAGCTGGAAGTTACTAAAGAACAAATGCAAGTTGCTCTTGCCCGGTTTGAAGGCATAGGCCGGCGTTTTCAGATAACCGAAAATCTTAATTTTAACGGCAGGACAATTCGACAAATTGATGATTATGGTCATCACCCGAATGAAATTAAAGCGACCATTGAAGCGATTCGAGCTGCCTGGCCAGATCAACGTTTAGCGGTTGTTTTTCAACCGCATCGATATACCAGGACGCGTGATTTATTTGAAGATTTTTCCAGTGTTTTGTCGGAGGTAGACCAGTTAGTGTTACTGGAAGTTTATGCAGCTGGTGAAAAATATATTAAGGACGCCGATGGCAGAGCATTAAGCCGGTCGATTCGAAACCGTGGTCGTATCGACCCTGTTTTTGTAGAAAACATAAATGAACTGGAATCTGTATTAGACACTGTCATTGAAGATAATGACATCATGTTAACGCTAGGGGCCGGTAGCATCGGTGCATTTGCGGTGGAATTTGTAAACCAGCATAAAATGGATTCAAAGGGATGATGAATATGGCTTTGCAAACAACTCTTCGCGGTCACCTCGTACATAATGAACCTATGGGAAAGCATTGTAGCTGGCGTACAGGTGGTGCTGCAGAGATATATTTTGAACCTGCCGATAAACAGGATCTGATTTTGTTTTTAACGCAAACAGCAAATGATGTTCCTGTTACATGGATAGGTCTTGGCAGTAATTTGCTGGTGAGAGATGGTGGGCTTAAAGGCATTGTCATTTCAACACTCAATAAACTCAATGATTTAAGGCTGCTTGATAATGGTAACGTATATGCAGAAAGTGGTGTGACATGCGCCAAGCTGGCTCGTTTTTGTCAAAAGCATAATCTGGATGGTGCTGATTTTCTGGCGGGTATTCCCGGTACAGTGGGTGGCGCTCTGGCAATGAATGCCGGTGCATTCGGATTTGAAACATGGCAATTTGTCAAGTCTGTGGAAATTGTTAACCGTCTGGGCCACCTTGAAAGCAGGGAGTCGAGTGAATTTAAAGTTTCTTATCGAAGTGTCGAATTGGCGCATTCTGAATGGTTTAGTGCATCTGTTTTCTGCTTTCCTGTAAAGACTGATGATGAAGAATCAAACATCAAACCTTTACTGGCTAAAAGAAATGCATCTCAGCCAATAGGTCTGCCTTCCTGCGGTTCAGTATTTAAAAATCCACAGGGGGATCATGCGGCACGATTAATAGAGGCCGCCGGTTTAAAAGGGTTTTGTATAGGAGGCGCATGCATTTCTACAAAGCATGCTAATTTTATCATTAATGAAAACAACGCAAGCGCTACGGATATTGAAGCGCTTATTACTGAAATTCAACATCAGGTGAAGCAGAAGTTTAATATTGAATTAAATACTGAAGTCAGAATTATGGGAGACAAGCTATGAGTTTTGATCACTTAATGCCTGCGCAAGATATTGTTGAAAAAAGTGGCAGAGTCGCTGTTTTAATGGGAGGCACTTCGGCTGAACGAGAAGTTTCTCTGACTTCAGGACGTTTTGTTTTAGAGGCATTAATCGATGCTGGTGTTGATGCGTTTAAAGTTGATATACAGCAGAATAAATTACAGCAGTTAATAGAACTTAAAGCCGATCGGGTTTTTAATATATTGCATGGTCGGGGCGGAGAAGATGGAGAGATACAGGCAATTCTGGAAGTTCTGAATATTCCTTATACTGGTAGTGGAGTTAAAGCCTGCGCTGTCACGATGGATAAATTAATGACCAAAAGGTTATTACTGGGGTGTGGATTGAGTACGCCAGCCTTTATGGAAATTAAATCTAAAAAAGATTGTGAGAAAGTCCTGAACTCGATGCAATTACCATTAATCATCAAACCGGTTAATGAAGGTTCCAGTATTGGTATGACTAAAGTTACACGTAATGAGCAGTTAGTGCCGGCTTATGAACTTGCATCCCAATATGGAACGGTGATGGCTGAACAATGGATTGTTGGTAAAGAATTTACGGTGTCCTGGTTAGACAAAACGATATTACCATTTTGTAAAATAGAAACACCGCATGATTTTTATGACTACGATGCAAAATACCAGGCCAGTGATACTGCTTATATATTTCCCTGCGGGTTAGATGAAGTACAACAGGAAATACTGCGACAACTGGTTCTTGAAATCATCGATATTTGCGATCTTCGTCATTGGGGGCGAGCTGATTTTATGATGAATAGTGAGGGTGAGTTTCTGGTGATTGATGTAAATACAATACCCGGAATGACTGATCACAGCCTGGTGCCGATGGCGGCAAAGCAGGCTGGTTTGAACTTTCAGCAACTGGTTTTAAAGTTACTTGAATTAACATTAGAGGTGGAAACACAGCATGTTTGATTCATTAACTATTCCAGCTTTTAGCAGTAATAAAAAATCGCCTGCTCGAAACATTAATAAGCCCGATAAGAATGTAAAAAGTAGAAGTAAAAATAAGCCACAGGCCAGTAAAAATCAGGTTCGTGAAGCAGTGGAATTACTGTGGCTAAAACAGCTTATGAATGCCAGGGTCGCTGCCATCCTGTTGTTTATTTGTGCCCTGATAAGTGTTCCGTTTTTATTACCAACCGAAGAAATATTACCTATCGATAAAATTAAAGTATCGGGAGACTATGAGCAGATAAATATGACTCAGATAGATCAGTATCTGGATACCTATCTGGGTAAAGGTTTCTTCTCAGTTGATATCAAATCTATTCAACAAAACATAAGTCAGCAGCCCTGGATTAAAACAGTTTCAGTAAAACGTGTATGGCCAAACCAGTTAACGGTAACTGTAACCAGGAAGCAGGCAGTTGCCAGATGGGACAGTGAACATCTGTTAAGTCAGCAAGCCATCATATTTAAAGCAGATGTTGAAAAATATGCTCATTTGCCGCTCATTAACGGTTATGCAGGGCAGACTGTAGAATTACTTAATCGATACAGTCAGATACAGAAGGAATTTTCAGCAAATGATATTTTGATATCTGAAATGCTCGAGGACAATAAAGGTGCTTTAACTCTGGTGCTGAATAAAACTCTGAAAGTGAATATAGGAAGTGAAAATAATGATCTGAAATTAAAGCACTTACTGGCAGTTTATCCGCATTATATTCGATCCAGAATAGAGCAGATTAAACATATTGATTTTCGTTATACCAATGGATTTTCCATAGCCTGGAAGGAAGAATTTTTGAATCAATCAGGCGACACAAAGCAACGAGGCAGCAAGAATGTCTAAAAAGACAGAAAATAATCTTATCGTCGGACTCGATATAGGCACCTCCAAGGTGGTTGCAATTGTTGGAGAGGTAACGGTTGAAGGTGGAATTGAAATTATCGGCGTGGGTACTCAGCCATCAAAAGGTCTGAAAAAAGGTGTCGTAGTTAATATTGAATCCACGGTTCAATCTATTCAGCGAGCCGTAGAAGAAGCAGAATTGATGGCAGGCTGCCAGATTCGCTCAGTTTATGCGGGCATAGCCGGTAGTCATGTTAAAAGTATTAATTCTCATGGAATTGTAGCGATAAAGGATAAAGAGGTTACACCTGCTGACGTGGCCAGGGTTATAGATGCTGCAAAAGCGGTTGCGATTCCAGCAGACCAACGGATATTACATGTTATACCGCAGGAATTTTTAATCGATAACCAGGAAGGAATTCGTGACCCAATCAGTATGTCAGGGGTGCGTCTTGAATCAAGAGTGCACCTGGTGACCGGGGCTGTCAGTGCAGCACAGAATATCATTAAATGTGTACGCCGTTGCGGGCTCGAAGTGGATGACATTATTCTTGAACAATTAGCATCCAGTGCATCTGTTTTAACCGATGACGAAAAGGAACTGGGCGTCTGTCTGGTTGATATTGGCGGTGGAACAACCGACATTGCTGTGTTTACCGAAGGTGCTATTCGACATACCGCGGTCATTCCGATTGCCGGTGATCAGGTGACCAATGATATTGCTGTTGCGTTGCGTACACCGACACAGTACGCGAATGATTTAAAGATTAAATATGCCTGTGCTTTAAGACAACTGGCAACGGGAGATGAGACTATCGAAGTACCCAGTGTCGGCGATCGTGCACCACGACGTCTGGCACGACAAACCCTGGCCGAAGTTGTTGAGCCACGGTATGAAGAATTACTTGGCCTGGTACAGGCTGAATTAAGACGCGCCGGATTTGAAGAAATTTGTGCTGCAGGCATTGTGCTAACCGGTGGCAGTTCAAAAATGGAAGGTGTGATCGAGCTGGCTGAAGAGATTTTTCACATGCCGGTAAGGCTGGGTGTACCTCAACATGTATCAGGGTTAGTCGATGTTATAAGAAATCCAATCCACGCAACTGGCGTGGGTTTATTGCTGTTTGGTCTAAAACAACAGCAATCCAGTTTTTCCAGTCATCAGCTGGAAGAAGATTCTGGAGACAGCGTATGGAAGAAAATGAAAAGCTGGTTTCAGGGTAATTTTTAATTGTTATTGTTCTTTAAAGTAAGAGGAGAAATGGTATGTTTGAATTAATGGATGCATTTTCGCAAAATGCGGTAATAAAGGTAATCGGAGTCGGCGGTGGCGGCGGTAACGCTGTGCAACACATGGTCGATTCCGGTATTGAAGGTGTTGAATTCATGTGCGTCAATACGGATGTGCAGGCACTTAAAAAAATGGATGCTAAAACGACTATCCAGATTGGTAGCAGTATTACCAAAGGTTTAGGGGCAGGAGCTGATCCGGGTGTTGGTCGACAGGCTGCAATGGAAGATCGTGAGCGTATTCAGGAAGCAATTGCCGGCACCGATATGTTATTTATCACTGCCGGTATGGGTGGTGGAACTGGAACAGGTGCAGCTCCGGTCATTGCTCAAATTGCTAAAGAAATGGGAGTGTTAACCGTAGCAGTCGTGACTAAACCATTCGGTTTTGAACGCGGTCGCAGGATGGCTCTGGCGGAGCAGGGTATCAAGGAATTATCTGAGTCAGTTGATTCATTGATTACTATTCCAAATGATAAACTGATGCCGGTATTAGGAAAGCAGACTACCGTGCTTGAAGTTTTTAACAAAGCGAATGATGTTTTACGCGGTGCCGTACAGGGTATAGCCGAACTGATTACCTGTCCCGGTCTGATCAACGTGGATTTTGCTGACGTGAGAACAGTTATGTCGCAAATGGGTATGGCAATGATGGGATCAGGTGAAGCCACCGGCGAAGATCGTGCTAAAGAAGCAGCGATAGCAGCAATTTCATCTCCTCTTCTGGAAGACATTGATATTGCCGGGGCTCAGGGTATTCTGGTAAATGTTACAGCCGGACTGGATCTCTCCATTGGTGAACTTGACGATGTGGGTTCTACTATTACAGCAATGGCTTCGGATGATGCAACGGTCGTAGTAGGAACAGTTATTGACTCTGAAATGACCTCGGGTGAATTACGTGTCACTTTAGTTGCAACAGGTATAGGAAGAGTAAAGAAGACTGCTTTACCTGAAACAGAAGCTGCAACACCTATCATCAAGCCCGGTAAAACAGGTGAGATTAGATACAGTGATCTGGATACTCCAATTTCAATGCGTGGAAAGAAAGTGGTTGGTGATACAGTAGAAATTCCTCAGGATAAAGAAAGCATGGAGTACCTTGAAATTCCTGCGTTTTTGCGTAGGCAAGCTGATTAAAGTGTAATACTTCTCTTACGCCCTGTTGAGCTCACGGATGAGCTTAACAGGGTTAATTTTCAATTGGGATAGTACACGGATAAAGCGAATATTATAGTTCTAATTCGCTAAAATGGACGAAGTCAAAAAAGCTGGCAACCGGCTGTAGTAAACTCGCCCGCCAAAAGATGGCCAACTGTTCAGGACAAGATTTTTCCTCTAAAACCTATAGTAATAAGTTAACTGCGGAAAAAGCCTGGTCATTATTGAAATCCAGGGTTTTTACCCAGAGAGTGGCAGTTAAGGCAATAAGCCGATACTGAACCTGCCAGGTAATAATTGGGTGGGTCCTGCTGTAAGCCATTCCTGGCATTGATTATATTCTGTCGAAACTGGTCAATATTAAATGACACAATATTGTGGTTTGAACTCAAATTCTCCTGCCCCAGTTCATGGCTCAGATCTTCCATCTTGTGCAAAATAGAAATTGCATTTAAGCGCTGTTCTTCAGGTACAGGCAATTCATCCTGTAAGCTGTTATCCAGTAAAGTGGTGTACCAGGCAAACTGTTGCATGGTGCTTGTGAGTTTTTCATCTGAAATATAATTAAAATCAGGTGGATAAGTGACTTTTCTAACGTTTTCTAAAACGCCATTGGCGCAACCAATTAATATCAGGGCTGTGCTGAGTACCAGAGTTCTTTTGAATTTAATTAATATCATGATTGATAGCCTTTGTATGGTTTATATAATTACCTGATTGCAGCTTTTTCAGCATTTTAAAAAAACAAAAATTAACAAACAAAGCCACGCGGGTCGCTAACGAAAAAAACAGGGCTATTTGAATAGCTATAATAATAGACTTTTCTTTTCCTGCCTCTGCGTGCCTGGCGCCTTTGCGAGAGAATATTTATTCATCATTAGCATGACTTTTTAATAATGAAAATCAGCACAGGCTCAGGATTAATTTAATATAATTATAACGCTTAATCTGTGGATTAGCATATTGCTGTTTAGAAGGTGTTTGATACAGCGCATTAAGTGCCGTTTTAACGGGTTAACTTCTCAGTATTAAAGCCAGTTTCTGTTTTCTGGTTAGAGATTTTATATGCATTTCTCTCTTACTGGCCTGGCTGCGGGAATCAGCATTTTCCTGATATACCAGTTTCACAGGTTGTCGTCCCCTGGTAAATTTAGCCCCTAAATTTGAGGATTTATCATTATGTTCATTAACACGTCTATCGAGATCTTTGGTAATACCGGTGTAAAGGCTGCTATCCGAGCAACGTAGTATGTAGACTTTCCAGCTCATTATACAGGATGGATGGCCGGTTCCCTTAACGCTGAAAACTGTTCGCGCAATTCCAGTATATGCTCTTCCCAGTAGCGCGCAGTATTAAACCAGGGAAAACTATGCGGGAAAGCAGGATCCTCCCAGCGACGGGCTAACCAGGCGCTGTAATGCATGATTCTTAGAGTGCGAAAAACTTCGATCAGGTGCAATTCAGCCATGTCGAAATCATTAAATTCAAAATATCCATCCAGAATCCTGTTTAACTGAACGCCCTGCTGTTCACGACTGCCAGAAAGTAACATCCAGATATCCTGTACGGCAGGTGCCATGCGAGAGTCGTCAAAATCGACAAAATTGGGATTATCATCTCGCCATAGCATATTGCCAGCATGACAATCGCCATGCACTCTGATACTGCGTACCTTACCAGCCTTTTGAATCGACTTTTCCATCGCGTCAAGCACGTCGCTCGTTAAACTGTCATAAGCCAGCTTTAAATAGTCTGGAATGTAATTTTTACTGATAAAACTGACACTGTCATAACCAAAGTTTTGGATGTTTATAGAAGGTCTATATTTAAAAGGTTTTGTGGCTCCGGTTAAATGTATTCTTGCCAGTAAACGTCCTAAAATCAAAAGGTTGTCCTGGTAATCCAGTTCTGGCGCATGCCCACCTTTACGCTCAAAAAGTGAAAAGTGAAAATCCTGATATTGATGTAAACTGATACCCTGTTCATTCTTTAAAGGTGTGACAATGGGTAATTCCTGCTCTGCCAGTTCATAGCTGAATTCATGCTCTTCCAGTATCTGGTCTACCGACCAGCGTTGGGGGCGGTAGAATTTGGCAATAACTGGAGTTTTATCTTCGATGCCGATCTGGTAAACACGGTTTTCATAACTGTTCAGCGCGAGGTTTCGGCCATCGCATAAATAGCCCTGAGACTCTATCGCATCCATGATGAAATCGGGGGTGAGTTTTTCGAAAGGATGTGTATTCATCTATATACTCATGATGGTGTAATAAATTTATTCACCACGAAGCACACGAAGGGCACGAAGGATAAATAGGGTTAAGTAAAAGATTTTTATTTATGATAGAAATGTTTTACAGGAGCTAGTATGTCACAAATACGCACCGTTTATCATCGAAATACTACAGAAAAGGAATCAGGGCATAGTTTGTTTTTTTAGGTATTATCTGGACTATGTACTGTGCTATCACTTACTTCCTATTTCGTATTTTTCTTCGTGTTCTCTGTGTGCTTCGTGGTGAATAATTGTAATTTAATGCCCCGATAATTTATGTAATTCTTCAAGAATAGAATCCACCAACTGGCGACCCTGTGCGCCCATACCACGACTGAGTACTTTGGGTTCTCTTTCGCCGTTAATCATCTTGCGAACAATGCCCCCCAGGTTTCTCATGTCACCACCGGCCTGAGTCATCTGCTCGGCCATCTGGCTGATAATTTCCAGCGCTTCGGGGCTGCCTGTAGCTGCCTGATGGATCATGTGTGCAATCCCTGGAGCTGCCATGCTGGCATCGGCAGTTTTATTCGGGTCTGGTAAGGTGGCTGGATTTTGAATGCCGAGCAATATGGCTGCTGCGATAGTGCTGTCTTCTTCATCCAGTCCCTGTAATAAACTTTCACTGCGTTCTCCTTTAATGATGCGTCTTATAATTTTGACTACATCACCCCAGCCATTTTTTTCACTGACCTTTAGAATTTCTTCAGTTTGCGCTAGCAGGGCAGGGTTAGCGATGCTCTGTACAACCTGTACGATGACCCCGGCATGTGACTGAATAATCTGTTGTTTTCGCTCAAGCATGGTGTAGGTTCCGTTTAAAGGGCACGAATCTTGTCAGCCTGTACTCGCAGACTGTTTAATGCTGATTCCGCTTCTGCCAGTTTTTCACGTTCTTTTTCAACTACCTCTTCAGGTGCACGGTCGACAAAATTGGCGTTCCCCAGTTTGCCTTTGATTCGATCGGCATCAGCCTGAAGCTTGCTCATATTTTTTTCCAGGCGGGTTAATTCTGCTTCTTTATCAATTAAACCGGCGAGTGGAATCAGCAGGTTCATATCGCCTACCAGCGATGTTGCTGACTCTGGCGCATTTTCGCCTTCCTTCAGCCAGGAAATGGATTCCAGCCTGGCTAAAGAAACAAGCAATGATTTATTATTTTGCAGTCGTTGCTGGTCAATTGCAGATCCATTTTGCAGTAACACAGGTAAAGGCTTGCCGGGTTTAATATCCATTTCAGAGCGAATCTGGCGTATACCCATGATGAATGTCTTTACCCAGCTCAGCTCTGCAATAGCATCTTTGTCAATTAACGATTCATTTGCTGTCGGATAAGGTTGCAGCATGATAGTGTCGCCCTTCACACCAGCCAGTGGCGCTACTTTCTGCCATAATTCTTCAGTTATATATGGCATGATCGGATGTAACACGCATAACATGGATTCGAGAACAGTAACCAGTGTTTTGCGTGCTCCACGTTTTTGTTCTACGCTGCTTTCATCGGAATATAAAACAGGCTTGGATAATTCGATATACCAGTCACAATAGTCATTCCAGATGAATTCATATACTTCTTTCGATGCGAGATCAAAACGATAGGATTCGATGTGACGTGCAACTTCTGTCGATACCAGTTGCAGGCGGGCTGTTATCCAGCGGTCAGGCAGTGAAAGTTCGACCGATTCATTATTAATACCGGTATCTTCGCCTTCGGTATTCTGTAAAACATAACGCGTAGCATTCCAGATTTTATTACAGAAATTACGGTAACCTTCGATGCGACCCATATCGAATTTAACGTCACGACCGGTTGATGCGAGTGAGGTATAGGTAAAACGTAAGGCGTCGGTGCCATAACTCTGAATACCATCAGGAAATTCTTTACGTGTCTGCTTTTCAATTTTGGCAGCCAGTTTAGGTTGCATCATGCCACTGGTGCGTTTTTTAACCAGCTCTTCCAGTTCGATGCCGTCAATTAAATCTATCGGATCGAGTACATTGCCTTTGGATTTGGACATTTTATGGCCGAGTGAATCACGTACCAGACCATGTACATAAACTTCTTTAAACGGCACCTGGCCATCCATGAATTTCAGGCCAAACATAATCATACGCGCTACCCAGAAAAAGATGATGTCAAAACCGGTAACCAGTACCTGTGTCGGGTAGAATTCCTCCAGTCTCTGTGTTTTTTCAGGCCATCCTAGTGTAGAAAAGGGCCAGAGTGCGGATGAGAACCAGGTATCCAGTACATCTTCGTCCTGGCGTAATTCGACTTCGGCCGGAATATTATGGTTATCGCGTATTTCCTGTTCATTGCGGCCAACATACAGATTACCTTCATTATCGTACCACGCAGGAATTCGATGTCCCCACCAGATTTGACGACTGATGCACCAGTCCTGAATGTTGTTCATCCATTCGTAATAGGTGTTTTTGGCATTTTCCGGTACAAATTTTATCGCACCGGATTCGACTGCTTCAATGGCTGGCTTTGCCAGAGGAGCAGTTTTTACGTACCACTGATCAGTCAGAAAGGGTTCAATAACCGTACCGGAACGATCACCGCGAGGGACCATTAATTTGTGAGGATCTATTTTTTCAATTAATCCAAGTGATTCAAGGTCGGCAACAATTTTTTTACGTGCTTCATAGCGATCCATTCCGATGTATTTTTCAGGCAATAAATCACTTTCTTCAGACAGGTTGGCACGGATGGCAGCATCTTGTGTGAAGATGTTGATAAGGCCACCATGCGGCTGATTCTGAATCGAGGTTTCACTATTATGGCGAGTCCATACTTCGTAATCGTTAAAATCATGCGCGGGAGTAATCTTTACGCAACCCGTACCGAATTCTGCATCTACATGTTCATCAATAATAATCGGGATATGACGACCAGTTAAAGGTAGTTCGACGGTTTGTCCTACCAGATGCATATAGCGTTCATCACCGGGGCTGATAGCAATAGCACAATCACCCAGCATAGTTTCAGGACGGGTTGTGGCAACAACGAGGTGCCCTTGCTGATTACTGAAAGGATAGCGTAAATGCCACATGCTACCGTTTTCTTCTTCTGAAATAACTTCTAGGTCAGAGATGGCGGTATGGAATTTGGTGTCCCAGTTAACCAGACGCTTGCCGCGGTAAATCAAACCCTCTTCGAAAAGCCTGACGAAAACTTCCTGTACGGCATCTGACAGGCCTTCATCCATGGTGAAGCGTTCATTCTCCCAGTCCAGAGAAGATCCCAGACGACGTAACTGCGAGGTGATATGTCCACCAGACTGTTTCTTCCACTCCCAGATGCGCTGAATGAGTTTTTCGCGACCCAGGTCATGACGTGATAAGCCTTCTGCTTCCATCTGCCTTTCAACAACCATCTGGGTGGCAATGCCAGCATGGTCACTGCCGGGTTGCCACAGAGTTTTGTCACCACTCATACGATGGTAGCGAATCAGTGTATCCATGATAGCGTTATTAAAACCATGGCCCATGTGTAGACTACCGGTCACGTTTGGCGGCGGAATCATGATGCAATAGCTACTATCGCCATCGGAAGACGGGCTGAAGTAACCACTTTTTTCCCAGTGTTGATACCAGTTCTGTTCGATAGCGTGCGGGTCGTAGGTTTTTTCCATGGTGCTTATTAAAAATGAAATACAAAAAAATGATTATACATGGCAGATGCTTAATTTGTCAGATTGTATGTACAATAGAATGCTAAAATAGTGAGTTTATGGTGCAGCAGCATAGGCAAGTTGCATCGTTAATGAAATGCTATATAACAAAGCTATATTCCGACTTACCTGATTTGAAGAATACAAGACATGAGTAATACCATACTGGATCACGTTGCAGAGCAGCGACAGGCACTCAAGAAATTTATCGGCAATAATATGGCGAAACTGGGACGAAAGTGCTCTGAACACATCAGTAATCCGGAAAAGCTGGATAAATTACTGAAAGCACATTTTAAAGGTTCTAATTATTGCAAGTATCTGTGGGTGCTGGATCATACCGGGCATCAATTGACTGCAACAGTTTCCAGGAAAAAGCTTAAGGAAGAACAGCGCGGAAGAGATAGAGTTTCTAGACCCTATATGCAAAGAGCCCTGACAGGTGATCCTTTTTATCTTTCTGATGCCTATATTAGTCGCAACCGCAAGAGACCTTCGTTAACCTCGGTGCAAACCATTTTTGATGACGATGGGCGAGCTATCGGTTTTCTAGGGGCGGATTTTGACTTACGTAAGTTGCCATACACGGCCAAACTGAAACTGGATAAAAAAGGCTGGATGCAGATGAAGGGTGATCCAGCTATCCGTGGAGGGTTATTTGCTCAGCAGCGTACTGTTAGTGCGATGGATGAGAAAATAGATGATGTGCTGAGTTTGATGACTGAGTTAATACTCGGGCATGGAGTGTTTCATGCGAAGTTACATTTTTCAAGTAGTCGGGCTACTGTCTGGCTGGTTGATTCTCCGTTTGATTATCAACTCCTTAATATCGATGAATTAACCGATGCGAGTGTCTGCCTGGCTTTTGCAAAGCGTGACTACTTTGATAAAGCTATAGTTCCTCGCAAAAAGTTAGTGAAAATATTTCAACAATTTAAAAAGCTTAGATTTGCCGATGAAACGATCTATTTGCGTTCAGCATCACTCAATGTAGTGAATGGAAAAGTGGGTTTAAATTTTTCCTGCGATGGTTCTCATTACGTGTCTTATGATGAGTTTCTGGAGAAAGATAATAAATTCTGGTTCGGGGTGAAGTGAATTTTAGAGCTATGCACCACGAAGACACGAAGAACACGAAGGTTGATTGATAAAAAACTTTGCTAATTAACCTGCATCTGCTCATCCATGAGCTCTATATTTTCAGTATTTTAAGGTTTTAAGCGAAATGTTTAGAATCTATCCAGGTCATCCCACAGGCTTTCAGATCCGACTGAACCTGAACTGTAGTTGGCAGGCTTAAAGTTACGATTCGCCTGAATAAAATACAGGTCCTCAAATAGGTTGTATGAGGTCGCAGCACTACCAATTTCTGGCTGACTAGACAATTGTCCACTGCTTTTCTGTTTAGCCTGATCTATTTCGAATTGTTCAAGGTCCTCCAGTAAACTTTCTGAGGCTAAAGCAGAAATACTGGATACTGAGAAAATACCTGCAATAACTGACGAGATAATAAGTCTTTTCATTTTAACTCTCCTGATAATTTTAAGGTTTTTTATTAACGCTACGTATGTTTAGTAGGATTAAACAGGCCTAAGTTCATATTACTTTGTTGCTGCAATAGCAATAATGATTTGTTAAAGCGAGTTGAAATTGATCGGAGGAGAGTAATTTATGGTAAAAATTTATGTGATTACTCCGGAAATTCAGACTTTGTCAAAACACAACAGAAAAATAGTTTCTCGCCAGAACGCAAAGAACGCCAAGGAAAACCAGTTCTACTTTGTAAGTATTATTCAACTTGAAACAGCCCTTCTTAGCGTTCTTTGCGTCTTAGCGAGAGTAAAGCTTTTGTTTGAATTCAAAATAAATTAAAGCTAAATCTCAGGGGTAATCAGAAAAGTTTATGTGAAGGAGCAGTGAAGTCTTGTAACTGAAGATACTATTTGGTTAAAAGGGTATTTAGATTAAGTAGTGTGCCCGCTATGGATAATGGAAATGCAGGAAATGCAGGAGCAATTTCCAGGGCAAAAAAACGGGAGCCGAAGCTCCCATTTTAACAACATTATGTTGTAATTCTAAATCAAATTAAGATTTGATTAGAACTTAACGCGCATGCCTGCACCGATTTGAGTGACATCTTTGTTCGCGCCGACTATACCTTCATCAATCATTACAACACCACCGTGCCAGGAAACCTGCTTGCTCAGGGCTTTTTTGTAGCCTAAAGAAACATAGGTACCATCATTTTCAGCTGTTGAATTATCTGTACTCTGACCAAAAGCGATAGCAGCTGATGCTCCTTCACCCAGTTCTTTAACAAAGTTTACATACAGGTGATCTTGTTCAACGGGCATATCTTCATTTTCAGTTTCAAATTGACCTGCAACGCTCATGCCATCGCCTTTCCATTTCAAACCAATCTTGGTTGCTGTACCGGATTTGTTGGTTCCAGAATCTTCAGATTCAGTCAGTAAGCCAAAGGCTAGCTCCAGGTTACTACCAATCGGTGCATTTACGCCCAGGTGAAAACCATGGCTACCATCACGTTCGCCAGCTGTATCATCGCTAGATTCGTCAAAATTGACGCCTACAACGACCTTAGTACCACCAAATGTGTTGGCATAAGCCAGAACATTCTGGCCGTAACTGTTATATAATCCACCAGTTTTAGACATACCGTTATTGCCACGAGCCTGCAGGAAAGTTGCCAGGAAAGGATCCCAGCTGGCAGTGGTTGATTTATAAGGCGTATTCATTGTGCCTGCTAACACTGTACCGAAATCACCTTTTAAACCGATAAACTGGTCACGATCTTTTAAAGTGTTCTGTTCTCCTGGATTAGCTAGATCATCACTGAAAAAGTTAAAGTTAACTTTATACAGGGCAGTCATGCCATTACCGAGGTCATGAGAACCAGTAACACCGATCATGGAAGCATTACCTGAACCAACTACGCCTGACTCACTTGAATCATCAAGTGTCAGACCTTCAGTCGCATCACCCGAAGTGCTAACCAGTTCAAGTTGTGCCTGTCCGATGATTTTTACTTCTGCAGCAGCGATTGATGGAACAGCCAGTGCCGCAGTGATAGCGATTGCGATTAAATTTTTATTCATATAATTCTCCTCAAGAAGTTTAATATTTTATTAAATTTTTAATATTTTTTTAGATGTTGATGTTTTTCCGCCACGAATATTAATCATATATTCATATAATTGCAAAATTTATTTGCGCAAAAAAGACAGTTTTAAATTTAAGAACTATAAAAATTAATCTATGTTGTTAATATATGATTTATTGATCGACTATTTGTTGTTTTGTTGATAGCTTCAAGGCTAATTTGCTTCACTAAAAAGACTTTAAATATTCTGATAATTCTATCTATGACTGATTCTATTGGACCAACATTAAGAAAATACTGGACCTATTTATCAGATAAACCATTTGGCAAATGGATTTTCAGTAGAGCAATTGGGTTTATGGCACCTTATTCGGGTTCTATTTCTGCCAGAGTGATTCATCTTGGACCCGGGATGGGGATTGTCAGGCTGAAGGAACATCGTAATGTTCGAAACCATCTGAATTCGGTACATGCCATAGCGCTGGTAAACCTGGCCGAAATGGTAACCGGGCTAACCTTAATGAATAGTTTGCCGGATAACACACGGGGTATTCTGACGGGAATTAAAATGGATTATATAAAAAAAGCTCGTGGTTTAGTCACCGCGAAATGTATATGCGATATTCCGCAAACGAATGAGTCGATTGAGTTAGAAATTACTGGTGAAATAGCAAATGAACAGGGCGAAGTGGTAGCACGGGCTGTTGCGACCTGGCTAATCGGGCCAGAGAAAGAAAGATCCCGCTAAACTGCTCAGGATATTTTATTGTTTAACAGCCGGATGATTTCGGCATAAGCTTTATCCATGTGTTTATCAAGAATCATACGGATTTCTTCATCAATAATTAATTCCTGAACACTAGGGTCTTTTTCATCGACAATATCATCTTCAAAGTCTTCTGCAAGCTCATCTATTGCGATGTCATGATCTTTTTTTAGATCAATATCATGATCGTCCTGTTCGATTTCAAAATCAGTATTTTCATCAAGAGAATGAACGGGTTGATTTCCCTCGTTTTCGATATGTCCTTTAAATAAAAGATCCCGCAATACGGGGATTTGTGAATCGTTGTTCATAGTTTGTGATGCTTCAGTTCATATCCACGGTCTTTATAATAACTGTAATGTGAACGTGCAAGTTCTTTATTATCTTCAGCCACCAGTTCTATGACGCGTTCGAACTGTGCAAAGTATAACGGGATCTCATTGCTTAAATTGATCAGCAATTGTCTCTCGCCGCGCGGGTCAGCCTGGTGGTTGATAAGAATGGGGGTTAGTAACCCTGGTTGCTCCTGCTGGTCATGTGGCAGGAAGCTCTCTTCTTCGCTGGTCCACAACATTCTATCCAGTTTATCGGTTTGTTGCTGGTTAGCTGTCAGTAACAGCACGCTTTGTTTACTTTGGTAAGCTTTATGGCACAATTTACAGACCAGTCCGTCACTGTTGTGACTTGACGAGGTTAAATCATAAAAGTCGATCCGTGTCATAAAGCCTTATCGGAATTTATTTTTCTACAAGACGATCCAGAATGTACTGTGTTAATAGTGGCACAGGTCTGCCTGTGGCGCCTTTGTTATCACCTGTCACCCAGGCGGTGCCGGCAATATCAAGATGAGCCCATTTATATTTCCTGGTAAACCTGGACAGAAAACAGGCCGCTGTGATAGCACCTGCATCACGTCCGCCAATATTGGCGATATCGGCAAAATTACTTTTTAATTGATCCTGGTATTCATCCCACAATGGCAATTCCCAGACCTTATCTTCAACCTGCTTTCCTGAGCTGATTAAATCGTTCACTAATGGACTGTGGTTACCTAATACTGCTGAAGGGGTTCTTCCAAGAGCGATGATACAGGCCCCTGTCAGGGTAGCAATATCGATGACAACATCGGGGTCAAACTTTTCGGCATAGGTTAATGCGTCGCAAAGTATCAGTCGACCTTCAGCATCGGTATTTAAAATTTCAATGGTGAGTCCGGACATGCTGGTAACAATATCCCCGGGTTTTGTTGCGAGTCCGTCAGGTAGATTTTCCGTGGCAGGAATAATGCCTACCACATTGATTGGTAGTTGCATCTCTGCGACAGCAGATAAAGTACCCAGAACTGAGGCTGCACCACACATGTCATATTTCATTTCATCCATAGCCAGACCTGGTTTCAGAGATATTCCACCAGAATCGAAAGTGACACCTTTGCCAACCAGTACAACAGGTTTTTGATCGGAAGGGCCGCCATGATATTCAAGTGAAATAAGTTTGGCGGGCTGTTGACTGCCGGCAGTTACTGATAGCAGTGAACCCATCGCCAGTTTTTTCATATCCTTTTCTTCAAGAATTTCAACAACAATAGTTGGAAATGTTTTTTGCAGTCGTTTGGCCTGTTCCGCAAGATAGGTCGGGGTACAGATGTTGCCAGGTAAATTACCCAGGTCTTTAGCCAGGCTAACTCCTGAACTTATGGCATTACCCTGTTGAATGGCCTGTTCACCGATGCTTAATTCTCTTCGGCTCGGTACATTCATAACCAGTTTGCGAATGCTTTTTGGAGTTTCGCTTTTCTTGCTCTTGAGTTGCTCACAGTGGTAACGATTTTTTTCCATCTGCATCACTGTCTGGCTTATCTTCCACTGGATATCACGACCTTTAATATTAATATCGGTAAGATAGGAATAAGCTTCCATGGCACCCAGATTGTCCAGTGCACTAGATACACTATCGAGTATTTTTAAATAAGTTTTTTCATTTAAATCTTTATCTTTGCCACAGCCAACCAGTAACACACGATCAGATAGAGTTCCTGATACATTGTGTAAAACAAGGGTTTGGCCTAATTTCCCATCCATATCTCCACGGCGGATAATGGTGGAAAGAAAACCGTCACTCATTTTATCAATGAGTCGACCGGCTCGTGATAATTTACGTGGTTGTGAAACACCTATAATCAAACAGGCTGTTCTTTGTTTTTCTGGATTACCGCTTTTTACATTAAATTCCATAGATACTGACCCTATGATTAATAATTGGAAAGCCCTGATGACACAGGCTTTTCAGCTTGGCTTTGGCAGGGCTTTCGAGTGTGTCTGTTGAACCCGAAAAGAATCGTTTATCGAATCTTCGGGAAATTAACCGTTATAATGGTATAAGTTAGCTTAAGTTGCAAATTACAACTCGTTTGTTTTTGTCATATTTGTGTCAAAATGCTCCGATGTTAATAGTTTGCACAAATTCAGGTCTTTAAAATTCATAGATGTTTAGCATAGTTCAACGTTATCTCATTCTCGAAATTCTGAAAAGTAGCTCTGCGACTATCTTTATTTTGTTCATCATTTTAATGAGTAATACTCTGGGAAGCGTGTTATCTGAAGTTTCTGATGGAGAGATACCCATCGAAGCGCTGTTCCCCGTTTTTTTAGGGCAGTCCGTCCAGGTTTTAACTTTTTTATTTCCCTTTGGTTTTTTCCTGGGTGTTGTGTTTGCTTTTGGTCGTTTGTATAAAGACTATGAATTAGTCGTATTACATGCCTGTGGTTTGGGCTATAAACAGCTGTACAGTTCTGTTTTACTGATTATGCTTCCCGCCGTGATCATTACTGGCTGGTTTAGTCTCTGGCTGAGTGCAGATGCATTGCAACGGGCAAAAGATATCGTCGATGAAAAGAAAGATATACATCAATTTCAATCTCTCAAAGTTGGGCAGTTCAATTTAAGCAAAGATAAAAATCATGTTTTTTTCATGCAATCTATATCGGACGATAAACTGGTAATAGAAGATATTATTATTACTCAGAAAGGCAAAGACTCAAATGTTCTGGAAACGGCAAAGCACGGAAAAAATAAAATTGATGAAAAAACCGGAGACCTTTTTCTGGAGGTAGGTCCGGGGACTCGTTATGAAGGCAAGGCCGGTAGTGTCAATTATAAAATTATAGAATTTGATAAACATGGCATTCTGTTGAAAAAAAATCAAACCAGAGTAGCAGCATTGAAACCGCCGGAAAAGTATTTATACCAGTTGAAAAGTTCAAACAGTAAAAAGGACAAGGTTGAATATCTATGGCGTATAACTATACCGGTTGTTTTAGTTATTCTGGGTTTATTGGCGGTTCCGCTATCTTACATATCGCCTCGTCAGGGTCGTTACGGAAGAATTGGCCTTGCTTTACTAGTTTTTATTATTTATCTAAATCTTCTCGGGTTTAGTAGAGGAGCGATAGAGCGTGGCAGTATTCCGATGTGGCTGAACTTCTGGTGGGTACATTGTCTGTTTATCCTGTTAACTTTGGTGCTGTTAAAGAAACGCACAAAATTTACGCTTAGTTTTTGGCGCGGAGATAAGCGGTGATTTTTACCCGTTACCTGGCGATAAATATTGTTAAGGGCACGGCACTGGTATTAATGATACTGGTCAGCCTGAGTTTATTTTTTATGCTGATTCAGCAGGTTGATCAAGTGGGTAAAGGTCAATTTGGTCCATGGCAGTTTACTCAATATTTATTGTTAAAAGCTCCCGCCATGATTGTTGACTTTATGCCACTGGCCACCTTGCTGGGTAGTATATTGAGCCTCGGTGGCCTCGCTTCTAATAGTGAATTGATTGCGTTTCAATCGTCAGGCATACCAGTAAAAAAATTTATACTGGCAGTTTCTCAGACAGCTTTTATTCTGGCTTTAATCTCATTTGTTATTGGCGACTTTGTGGTGCCTTATAGCGAAACGACTGCAACAGAAATTAAAGCGTCCAGAGTTGCTTCGCGGGTCAGTATGCAATCAAGAAGTGGGGTGTGGATTAAGGATAAAAATAATATTATTTTTATCCAGCAGTTATTTCCCAACGGTAATGCACAGAATATAGAAATATATCATCTGGATAATCAGGACAAACTTTTATACACAATTTTAGCTCGCAAGGCGGTATCTTCTGAACAGGGATGGATGTTACAGCAGGTTCAAAAATCTTTGTTATCAGGAAATAAAATTGTCACTGAGCAGAAAAAACAGGAGCTTTATGAAGGTAGCCTTTCTGATCAATTGCTACAGTCTCTGGTAGTGGATCCAAGGCAAATGTCGAGTTCAAATTTGCACACTTATGTTCAGTTTCTGGACGAAAATAAACTAAATCATTCTGCCGAGTCACTTTCTTTCTGGCGGAAAATATATTCGCCATTGACGGTTATGGTGATGGCCATCCTGGCAATACCATTTGTGTTAGGCTCACAGCGTAGCAGTAATACCGGTCAGAGAATTATTACCGGGATTTTGTTAGGGCTGGTTTTTGTTATTCTGGATAATGTATTAATACAGTTAGGTGAACAGATGAATTTAGTGGCTTTTGTGAACGCGCTGATTCCAACTTTACTGTTTATTCTGTTTACGGCGTATTTAATTTATCGCAAGATCAGTTAAAACTAAACATGAAATATTGAGTTATTAGCTGGCGATAAACGTTATTGATTTTTTTCAGCTGGAATTTTTGATACATCTATAATTTTAGTATTACTCAGTCGGTCATGCCAGGTATAAGCAGTAAATAGACGCCATATATAACTTGCTATGAAAAAAATCATAGCAATGATCGCTGCGATTTTGTCATCTTCTGTAAACTGAAAATAACGATTTAGTAAAAGAAAAAAAACTGGAGGTAGCGATGCAAAGGTTAGCCTCAGAAAGCATATTGACCAGGCCGGGTTAAGACCAAAATCATTTATGATTCTTATTTTCCAAACTTTCATGCCTAAAGTCTGGCCTGATTTATTCCAGAACCAACTGTAAAAAATAAAAATTAAAAGGAGTAGATAAATAGAATAAAAAACCCCACCGACTGCTTCTCCCTGATTAAATGGTAACAATATGGCGGTACCAATAAATAGAATGGAGATAATTAAAAAGCTGTCATAAATCATCGCAATGATTTGTTTTAACAGGCTTGCGGGTGGGCATTTAAGTAATAATTTGTTATTCATGCAGAAAAAAACTAAAAAAAACAATCCATATAATAAAAAAGTTTGTCATAATCAACAATATATCATTGAAAAAATGAAATCTCTTTTTATAATCAAGTTACGTAAACCACCAATCGGGTACAAAAATGGCTATTAAAAAATCTACTGTTAAATCTAAGAAAAGCGTTGTTACAAAAAAAACAGCAATGAAAAAAGCACCTGTAAAAAAAACGGGCCGTGGTAAACCTAAAGTAGCCGTTAAAAAAGCACCTGTGAAAAAAACGGTGGCCAAAAAAGCAGTTGCTAAAAAAACACCTGTGAAAAAGGCTGTCGCTAAAAAAACGCCAATGAAAAAAGCAGTTACTAAAAAGACAGTTACTAAAAAGGCAGCAGTTAAAAAGAGTATAGCGCGTGTTGCAAATCCAGCGGTAGAAAAAATTAAAACTTTAAGAGCTGAGCTGGCTGAAGTTAAAGCTGAATTGAAAGCGTCCAGGAAACGTGAAGCCGGATTATCTAAAATTACTGACAGCATGAGTTCTGCTATTGAGAAATCGGTTTCACAAATGATGAAAACTCAAATGGCTAGCCTGGAAGCATCTCTTAAAGCGAAGCCTCGTAAAAAGAAAGCAAAAGTGGTTAAAGCAGTCGTTAGTAATGCAGTAGACAGTAACGCTGAGGTAAAGTAAGGAATAGTTGATTCATCTGATCATGGTTGATCAAATTTAAAAACAAATTTCTAAGTGCTTTATTTTGCACCTGTGCTTACGCTGGAACGACTGCATGGACGCAGGGGGTAGAGCAATGCAGTAGCAATTGCTGAGGCCATGGACAGATAATTGCTCCTGCATTATCTGCATATACGCTGTCCATGGCGAAAATGGCAACGAGCAGTATTCCCAGGGAAGGCGCGTAAGCACTATAAAGCAGTAAGAATTATCTGTATATGATGGATGATCTGATACGTGATATCCTAACCTCCTGCTTCCATGCAGTCGTACCGGTGGCATCCTGCCTGGTAAATTTCCAGTACTTTCTCTATCCCCGGCGGTCAAAGTAAAAATACTGGGCTTATTGAAATGTTGCTTCTGTATTGCTCCTGACTTTGATAACTGCGTTGCTCTACTCCTGTTATATATGCAGTCGTATCTACGTTTAGTGGTTTACCAGTGCTATAGTCCTATACGCAATCAATGTTTATTTCTTGAAATGAATAAAATAGATCAGTCCTTTAATCAGATAAATCAGTTCATTGATACAATTTGGTCTGAAAAAGGACTTTCCAAATTGACGTTAGATGCTTATCAGCAGGATTTAAAATTATTTGCACTGTGGTTAGCAAAAAAAGATCAAATGCTAAAAGATGCTACCCCCGCATTAATTCTTGAGTACCTCGCTTTTAAGGTCGATCAAAAAAGCGCTTCACGTTCAAATGCCAGGCTTCTCTCTACCTTAAAACAATTTTATCGATTTCAACTAAGAAGTGGACAACGAGCTGATAATCCTACAGCGTTAATCGAAGCACCAAAACTGAACAGGCATCTACCGGATAGTTTGAGTGAATCGGACTGTGAAAAGCTGTTAAATTCACCTGATAGTCAAACTGAATATGGATTACGTGATCGATGTATGCTGGAACTAATGTACTCTTCCGGACTCAGGGTATCTGAGCTGGTTTCGCTCGAATTAAGTCAAGTGAATCATAATCTGGGATTGATTCGGCTTACCGGTAAAGGTAATAAAGAACGTGTCATACCGGTTGGGGAAGAAGCTTTATACTGGGTAAAAAAATATATAAAAGAATCTCGCCCTGTTCTATATAAAGAGCAGAGACCAACAGATGCTTTATTTCTTTCCAGCCGGGCAACGGCCATCACCCGTCAGGCATTCTGGCAGCATATTAAAAAATATTTAACCATTGCCGGTTTAAAAGACAGTTATTCACCGCATTCACTCAGGCATGCTTTCGCGACACATTTACTAAACCATGGTGCGGATTTGCGCACAGTACAAATGTTATTAGGGCATAGTGATTTATCTACCACCCAGATTTATACACATGTAGCTCAGGCGCGTTTACAGGCAATGCATGAGAAGCATCACCCCAGAGGATAATTTTTCACCACGGAGTACACGAAGAGCACGAAGATAAATTATTTTATGACGATAAGGTTTTCAGAGTGATAGCTATACTTCAGGTATCAGTTATCAGATAACCTTTTACCTGTCTTTCTTCGTGTACTTCGTGCCCTCTGTGGTGTAACTTGTTTTTTAATGCAGCAAAGTAAACATTTTTCGACGATAGGTTTGTACTAGCGGGTTATCGTTACCCAGCATGTCAAATAATTCTATCAGGCCCTTACGTCCGGCATCATCTTTAAAGCCACGGTCTTTCTGCATAATTTTCAACAGCAAGGAGATTGCGCCTTCATAGTTTTCAGCAGCTGTCATGTAGCTGCTCATTTTGAACATAGCATCAAGATCATCCGGGTTGTCTATGATGCGTTGTTCAATTTCTTTCGGGTCACCAAAATCTTTTAATTGATGAGCCAGTTTTATATGACGTAATATTTTTTTAACTTCGGGTTGATCTCTGTCTTCAGCACTTAATGTGTCGAGTAGTGCAGTCGCGCTGTCAAAGTCACTCTGGTTGGCAACCAGCTTTGCAATATTAATTTTCAGTTTTGAGTTCTGCGGATCATTTGCCAGGGCGGTGTTGAGCATTTCCAGAGCTTGCTGTACATTGCCTTCTTCATAAGCCTGTATCGCATCATTTAAAATATGATCGGATTCAGTTTGTATGTAAGGATCGAGAAATTTTCGTACTTCAGGTTCTGGCAAAGCTCCCATGAACTCATTCACTATCTGCCCGTTTACAAATAGTTTTACAGTCGGCAGGCTTTTGACCCCGGCCTGGGCGGCAAGTGGTCCCTGCTCATCGCTATTTACCTTGGCCAGCATAAACGCACCCTTGTATTCTTCAGCAAGTTTATGCAGAACCGGAATTAAAGCCTGACAGGGCTGGCACCATTCAGCCCAGAAATCTACCAGCACAGGTTGCTTGAATGAGCTTTGAATAACCATCGATTCAAAGTTTTCAATAGTTACATTATGAATATAGGGAGAGTCGCTCATCTGGCTGAATTCCGATAATAAAAGATTGCATATATATAAGGATTTAAGTTACAAAATCAAGCATGCAAGATATACTTTTGGATTGAACCTGGATAACGCAGTTGGGCGCGAAAAAGATGCGTAACAACAGAGCTCGCCCGCTTTTAAAATTGATAACATGGTAACGAATCATTGAATAGCCAATACGATGCAGCATCAATAGAAGTCCTTACTGGTCTGGACCCGGTTAAAAAGAGACCGGGTATGTACACTGATACAACCCGGCCCAATCACCTTGCCCAGGAAGTGATAGATAACAGTGTGGATGAGGCAATTGCAGGACATGCGTCACAGATAGGTGTCATATTGCATCAGGATAATTCAGTGTCAGTGATTGATGATGGTCGTGGCATGCCGGTCGATATTCACCCGCAGCAGGGTATACCCGGTGTAGAAGTTATATTGACCAAGTTACACGCTGGTGGGAAATTTTCTAATAAAAATTATGAATTTTCCGGTGGACTGCATGGGGTTGGTGTTTCGGTAGTCAATGCGCTTTCCAAAAGACTGGATGTGCGAGTACGACGCGATGGAAAAGAGTATTCCATTAGTTTTGCGGATGGTGATAAAACCAGTGAACTGACTGAAATAGGGACAGTTGGAAAAAAAAATACAGGCACGTCTATCCACTTCTGGCCGAATACCAGCTATTTTGATAGCCCCAATTTCTCTGTTCACCGACTTAAACACGTACTGCGTGCGAAAGCAGTTTTATGCCCCGGGTTACGCGTTAAATTTTACATGGAAAAAACTAAAGAAAGTGATGAATGGTATTATGAAGATGGACTGTCTGATTACCTTAAAGAATCACTGGAAGGGTATGAATTGTTGCCGGCGGAACCCTTTATGGGGTCGATGCAGGGCGAAAAAGAAGCGGTTGACTGGGCTGTTAACTGGTTGCCTGAGGGCGGCGAAGCTATCACGGAAAGTTATGTGAATTTGATTCCGACCGCACAGGGTGGTACTCATGTGAATGGTTTACGCACCGGGCTAACCGATGCGATTCGTGAATTTTGTGAATTCCGTAGCCTGTTACCTCGCGGCGTCAAATTAGCTCCTGATGACGTGTGGGATAAAGTCAGTTATGTTTTATCCATAAAAATGCAGGACCCGCAGTTTTCCGGTCAAACTAAAGAACGCCTGTCGTCGCGCGAATCTGCCGCGTTTGTTTCCGGTGTTGCCAAAGATGCTTTTAGTCTGTGGTTAAACCAGCATGCTGATGTTGGTGATTTACTGGCCCAGATGGCGATAGACAGTGCGCAAAAACGTCTTAAGTCAGGTAAGAAAGTAATCAGGAAAAAAGTAACTTCCGGTCCGGCACTGCCGGGTAAACTGGCAGATTGCGCCAGTCAGGATGTAAGACGAACTGAACTTTTCCTGGTGGAAGGAGACTCGGCCGGTGGCTCTGCCAAGCAGGCACGTAGTCGTGAGTTTCAGGCCATCATGCCATTGAGAGGAAAAATTTTGAATACCTGGGAAGTTGCTTCCGATCAGGTGCTCGCTTCACAGGAGGTACATGATATTTCGGTGGCTATCGGTGTTGATCCGGGTTCATCCGATTTATCCAACTTACGTTACGGGAAAATTTGCATACTGGCCGATGCGGATTCTGATGGTGCACATATTGCAACTTTATTGTGTGCTTTATTTTTACGCCATTTTCAGCCGCTGGTTGAAAATGGAAATATTTACGTCGCCAAACCACCGTTGTACCGAATTGATGTCGCCAAGGAAAAATACTATGCACTGGATGCGGCCGAACGCGATGGAATCCTTGATCGCATAACGGCTGAAAAAAGAAAAGGCAAAGTGACCGTGACCCGCTTTAAAGGTTTGGGTGAAATGAATCCATTACAGTTACGTGAAAGTTCAATTGATCCTGATACCCGGCGGTTAGCCCAGCTGACTATCGAGGCGGGAGACAACACGTTTGAAATAATGAATATGCTCTTGTCAAAAAAACAGGCATCCGATCGAAAATCCTGGTTACAGGACAAGGGTGATCTCGCTGAAATTTAACGATTAGATAATCGTCTTTTATAGATATGTATTTATTGGGTTAACAGTGCCGAAATTCGTTTAAGAAAACTTCTGGTTATAAAACTAAAAAATATTGTAATGTTAATTTTATCCCGGTAAATTCTAAATGAATATTTTGAACAGGACTGTAATTACACAGATAACGTCAATATTTTTTGACTCGATTACACGGAATACATAGAACTTTATATGCTAATTGTTTCAGGCAAATAGTTAACTTTATCGCCAGTGTGAATAAAAGCTTCAATGACTCCCTGGCTATGAATTTCCTGACCCATTAAACGTGTCTGCACTTGTACCACTTTGAGTTGCGTTTCATCCAGTACTTTCACAAACAACGGGTATTGACTGGCATACAGTAACGGCCTATGCCATGCCTGTGTTTCAATTGCGCTTCGAGTCGCATTATCATAATTATCCAGCTGAAGTAACCAGCTCGCAGGCCAGTTTTATTTATGAATTCATAAACTCAGCCAGCCGCCGCTGATAATTCGGATTTGAAGAAATATCATTATGCGCCGATCCATCGATCATTTGTGCTTCTGTCGGAGGTAATACCTGTAACAGTTTTTTGGTGTGTTTCATCGGCACCACCAGATCATGCGCCGCATATAAAACCAGAATCTGACTACTGATTGAGGGCGCATAGTTTAGCGAATTGAAAGTGTCTTTGATTAACCATTTTACCGGGAAGACAGGGTAGTGTGATTGTGCAACATTACTGATACTGTCATAAGGTGTAATCAATGCCAGTTTAGCAACATCCCGCTTAGCAGCAAGATAACAGGCGACTCCTGAACCCAGGCTCCGGCCGATAACACTGATTGAGGTATGCTGCGTTTTTAACTGGTCATAAATTGACAGCGCATCGTCGAATAATGCTTTTTCTGTTGGCGAACCAGAGCTACCGCCATAACCCCGATAGTTTACGATATATACGGTGAAGTCACTGAACATCCTCCTGTAGTCAGCAATATTTTCCTCTACTGCTTCCGAGTTTCCACCAAAATAGATGATGGCCGGTTTTCCCTGATTCAGCTTCCAGATTTTTAGTCTATGTTTTGAAACTTTTAGCCACAGGCTTTCTGCATCGACATTAGAGTTTTCCGCTGTTGGGTAGTACAGAATGCTGCGTTGCTTAACATACAGCAACAGGCAGGCCAGGGCATATAAAGAAAGCAGAATTGATATAATTTTTAACATATAGGTAGTTTATCACTTCGTGGATTAAAACTATTCGTAAAAAAATGATCAGCAGGTAGAATACGGCCAGATTAAATTATCCTGATTAAAAACAGCTATGCCTGAAAACCTGGAATTAAATTACGAAGGGGTGGAACGAGAACCCCTACGAGAATTTACCGAAAAAGCTTACCTGGATTATTCCATGTACGTCATTCTCGATCGTGCATTACCGCATATCGGCGACGGTTTGAAACCGGTGCAACGTCGAATTATCTATGCCATGTCAGAGCTCGGGTTATCGGCCAGTTCCAAACATAAAAAATCGGCGCGAACTGTCGGTGATGTACTGGGTAAATTTCACCCTCATGGTGACTCTGCCTGTTACGAAGCGATGGTTTTGATGGCACAGAATTTTTCTTATCGCTATCCGTTGATTGATGGTCAGGGTAATTTTGGTTCACCGGATGATCCAAAATCATTTGCCGCGATGCGTTACACTGAATCCCGACTGTCAGCGATCGCCAAAGTGTTGCTACAGGAACTTGGGCAGGGCACGGTTGACTGGGTACCGAATTTCGATGGCACGATGCAGGAACCTTCCTTACTGCCTGCTCGTCTGCCTCATATTTTACTCAATGGTACTACCGGAATTGCGGTTGGTATGGCAACCGATTTACCGCCACATAATTTGCGTGAAGTGGCAGCCGCCTGTATCCGTTTACTGGATAATTCACGAACTACTCTGGATGAATTACTGGAGCATATAAAGGGACCGGATTACCCTACTGAGGCTGAAATAATCACTCCGTCTGAAGATCTTAGGTCGATGTATGAAACCGGGCATGGCAGCATCCGCATGCGTGCTATTTATGAGAAAGAAGAAGGCGATATTATCATTACCGCATTACCGCACCAGGTATCAGGGGCTAAAATTCTGGAGCAGATCGCGCACCAGATGCAGGCCAAAAAATTACCGATGGTGGATGATCTTCGAGATGAATCCGATCATGAAAACCCGACTCGCCTGGTTATTGTGCCGCGTTCAAACCGTATCGATATTCACGGATTAATGAACCACCTGTTTGCTTCAACCGACCTCGAAAAAACCTATCGTGTAAACATGAACATGATCGGTACGAACGGGCGGCCCCAGGTTAAAAATCTGAAGCATATCCTGCAGGAATGGGTCGCATTTCGTATGGCTACCGTACGACGTCGACTGGAATGGCGACTGGACAAGGTTGATAAGCGCTTGCACATTCTGGAAGGTCTATTAATAGCCTTCCTCAACCTGGATGAAGTTATTCGTATCGTTCGTTACGAAGATGAACCGAAAATGGTATTGATGAAAACCTTCAATATCAGCGATATTCAGGCTGAGGCTATTCTGGAAACCAAGTTGCGAAACCTGGCCAAGCTTGAAGAAATGAAAATTCGTGCTGAACAGGACGAATTGATGTTAGAAAAAGCAGGTCTGGAAAAAATCCTGGGTTCTGAACGACGCATGAAAACCCTGATCAAAAATGAAATAATAGAAGATGCCGAAACTTATGGTGACGACAGACGGTCACCGATAGTGAGTCGTAAAGCCGCCAAAGCCATGGATGAATCTGATCTGGTTCCATCTGAAGCACTGACTGTAGTGATTTCCAGCAAAGGCTGGGTGAGAGCCGCCAAAGGACATGATGTTGATGGGGCTGCTCTGAATTATAAGTCTGGCGACAGCTTCCTGGCTGCTGCACAGGGTAAGAGTAATCAGCTGGTGGTCTTTATCGACTCCAGTGGTCGCAGTTATTCGGCGCAGGCACATTCTCTGCCTTCAGCCAGAGGGCAGGGAGAGCCTCTGACAGGGCGTTTTAAAACTGCAGTTGGAGTTGAATTTTCGTCTACCTTGATGGGGCGGGATGATGAACTGTTTTTGTTGTCAACCACTTTCGGTTATGGTTTTATCTGTAAATTTTCAGATATGCTTACAAAGAGTAAGAATGGTAAAGCGTTAATTTCTATTCCCGCCGGTGCGGAATTATTACCACCTGTAGCTATCACCGATGTTGAAAATCAACAGATAGTTGCGATAACCAGTGAAGGTTATATTGGTGTAATTGCACTGAAGGAAATACCTCAGTTAAGCAAGGGAAAAGGGAATAAAATTATTAACGTACCACCGCAAAAACTGAAAGCGAAAGAAGAGCTGGTTGGAGCAATTCATTGTGTAACCGAACAGGACAAAATAACCGTACACGTAGGTAAAAAATTCAAAACCATGAATTATCGTGAATTGCAGGACTATGTCATAGAGCGCGGTAAAAGAGGCAGTAAGTTACCTCGAGGCTGGCAGAATGTGGACTGGGTTGAGCTGATTGAAAAGTAAAATTGTTATGTTGCCAAATATTCTTTTTCAGGTTGAAAGTCTTGAAGGTGCAGATATTCATCGATCTGCTTAAGCCTGACCGGCTGATTTTGGTTAGGTTAAGAATAGTCTCTTTACAGCCAGGGCTACTATTCAGGCCGAACTATCCGTTAGGCAATTCAGTGGCCTGAATAATTTTACTTTTATTGGCCTTAGTTCGACAGTTAAAATTATGCTCTTAAATGCAAGGCTTTAGCTACTCACTATCCTCGGTCAAGAAATGTAGGTCATCTGATTAAATTTTTTTGGGTGCGCTGTGCGCAGCATTGAATTTCAGTACCAATATCAAGTGGATTAAGTTATTGAAAGTTTACACGACATATCCGCTAGAAGTGAATTTCCTGACGAATATAATACATTACTAATGGGGGATATTTTTTAGCTCTGGTCGCTCATGTATGGAGAATTAAATGAATAAACCATTGCTTGTTTCACTGGTTGTCGTGCTGCTATTGACGATATGGATGGTCAGTGGACAAATTTCTGCAACCCGTTCGACCCCGGAAGTAGAGGCAGTCACTCAGGCGGAAAAAAAAGCCACTGCGGTGATGCGAGTTCGAGTGAAAAACCTGCCATCACAGACTGTTATACGTGAAGTAGTTATTCAGGGGCAGATCGAGCCCTCGCAAAGCGTTTTTGTCGCCGCAGAAACTATCGGTGTAGTGTCAAAGATTGTCGTTAAAAAAGGTCAGCGGGTTAAGGCTGGCGATTTATTAATTGAATTAAACATGGATGACCGTAACGCCCGTTTACGTGAAGCAAGTGCTTTATTAAAACTGCGACAGACAGAACATGAAGCCGTAGTTAAGTTACACAGGGAGGGGTTACAGACAAACACCGAACTGGCTGTTGCTGAATCACAACTGGAAGCGGCAAAAGCGGTCTTACAACTGGTAGAACTGGATATCCAGCATACTCGTTTACGGGCACCTTTTGCCGGGGTGATCAATGATCAGTTAGTCGAGCCAGGTGATTTTCTGGATAGAGGCAAACCGGCCGTGTTGCTGGTCAATGATAGTCAGTTGCTGGCCGTCGGTAATGTACCGCAGCAGAGCATACAGTCTGTGAAAGCGGGTCAAACGGCCAGGATAAAACTGTTAACCGGCCAACAGCTGCAGGGTCAGATCAGTTTTGTATCAGCAACCGCAGAAACCTCTACCCGCAGCTTTCGCATCGAAGTTGAAATCGATAATAAAGCACACCAGGTAATGGCCGGATTGAGCGGAGAAATTCATATACCGGTAGAACAGGTTGCCGCTCACTTTCTATCTCCAGCGATGCTGACCCTGAATGATGAGGGTGAGCTGGGAGTTAAAGCGGTAGACTCGACCAACCATGTACTTTTTCATGCAGTCGCCATTATTAAAACAACGCCAAAAGGTGCCTGGGTCAGTGGACTACCAGAGCAGGTAAGGGTAATCACTCTGGGTCAGGGTTTTGTGCGTGCTGGAGATACGGTTGATGCAGTCACTGAAACAGTCGATGACGATATAGATAATAAACAGTCTTTGTTTACTTTACCCGTTAAACCAGACCCTGCCGGTTATGCATCGTTACAAACAGGGTAATTCGTATGTTAAAAATAATTGATGCGGCATTCGACCGGGGACGTACAGCAATTTTACTGCTCTGCTTTATTCTAATCAGCGGAGCCTTATCCTACCTTTCAATCCCCAAAGAATCTGAACCGGATGTGGCTATTCCTATCATTTATATATACATGGGACACGAAGGTATATCTCCTGAAGATGCCGAACGATTACTGGTGCGTCCGATGGAAAAGGAATTGCAGTCGATAGAAGGGATAAAGCAGGTATCCGGTACAGCTGGTTAGGGGTTCGGTTCAGTCTTACTGGAGTTTGACGCGGGTTTTGACAGCAAAAAAGCCTTACAGGATGTGCGTGCAAAAGTTGACGTGGCAAAATTACCAGCGAGTACCGATGAACCTACCGTAAATGAAATTAATGTAGCTCTGTTCCCGGTGCTTACAGTGAATTTATCCGGACCGATTCCCGAGCGCGGCCTGCTGAAAATTGCGCGTCAACTGAAAGATGAAATTGAAGCTTTACCCGGTGTGCTGGAAGTTGATATCGGAGGTGATCGTGAAGAAGTCATGGAAATTCTGGTCGACCCTACAGTGATGGAAACTTACTCGATCAATTACGATGAATTATTCGCATTAATCAGCCGTAACAATTTACTGGTGGCCGCCGGTGCACTGGATACCGGTGCGGGCCGAATGGTATTAAAAGTGCCCGGTGTCATCGAAAATATCGACGATGTACTGCATCTCCCCGTCAAGGTTGCAGATAACAGGGTAGTCACCTTTGGTGATGTTGCGACGGTACGACGAACTTTTAAGGACCCCCAGGGATTTGCCCGAATCGATGGAGAACCTGGCATTGCACTGGAAATTAAAAAACGCATTGGTGCCAACATCATTGAAACTATCGAGCAAATTCGACACATCGTCTCCAGGCAGAAACAACTGTGGCCGGAAAGTGTCAATGTCGGTTTTATGCAGGATAAATCGGAAGATATCCGTGATATTCTGGGCGACCTGCAAAATAACGTATTAACGGCCGTCATCCTGGTGATGATAGTGGTGATTGCGGCGCTCGGTATGCGTTCAGCTTTACTGGTCGGGCTGGCTATTCCAGGTTCATTCCTGGCCGGTATTCTGGTTTTAAACATGGCCGATTACACTCTCAATATTATTACCCTGTTCAGTTTAATCCTGGTCGTGGGTATGCTGGTGGATGGAGCCATTGTAGTGATAGAACTGGCAGACCGAAAAATGGGTGAAGGGCTGGAACGCAAGGAAGCCTATGCTTTTGCCGCCAAAAGGATGTCATGGCCGGTTATTGCATCGACGGCAACGACGCTGGCGGTATTCACGCCACTTGTGTTCTGGCCCGGGGTGATCGGTGAATTTATGAAATACCTGCCCATCACCGTGATGATTTGCCTCAGCGCTTCTTTATTTATGGCGTTAATTTTCATCCCGGTGATTGGTGGCATGGTGGGTAAACGCAACGCGGATAAAAAGGTTGAAGCCTCCTTGCTGGCCGCCGAAAGTGGTGACCTGGGCAGTATTGGCGGAATGACCGGCAGTTATCTTCGACTATTAAATGTATTATTAAAACGCCCATTGTTAACCCTGTTTGTTGCTCTGCTAATGCTAGTGGGAAGTTATGCCAGTTACGCCACATTTGGACTGGGTGTCGAGTTTTTCCCGGAAGTAGAGCCCAAATTTTCAATGATACAGATTCACGCCCGCGGTGATTTATCGGTGTATGAAAAAGATCGGCTGGTGCGCCAGGTCGAACAACGTATTCTGGATATGGACGAGATACGTGTTAAATATGCTCGAACTTTCAATCAGGGTGGCGGCAACAATCGGGCAGAAGATGTAATTGGGGTGATACAAATGGAATTTGTGGACTGGAAACAGCGGCGCAAGGCAAATATTATTCTGGATGATATTCGTCAGCGAACCGCCGATATCACTGGTATTATCCTCGAATTACGTAAGGAGGAAAATTGCCCGGGTCAGGGTAAACCGATCAATATACAGGTCTCTGCAGGTCGACTTGAACTACTCAACCCCAGCACCCAGATCATCCGTGATGTCATCGATAAACTGGACGGATTCAGTGATGTGGAAGATAATCGTGCTTTACCCGGCATTGAATGGCGACTGGAAGTAAATCGCGAACTGGCCGCGCGGTATGGAGCAGATGTTTCATTATTGGGCAATGCCGTTCAAATGATTACTAATGGCATCAATATCGCCAGTTATCGTCCGGATGATACTGACGAAGAGCTGGATATCCGTGTACGTTTTCCGCTTGCAGAACGCAGCCTGGACCAGCTCGACCAATTACGAATACCTACCCTGAATGGCATGGTATCAATCAGTAATTTTGTGAAACTGGTACCGGCACAGAAAACTGGAACCCTGGAACGGGTCGATGCACACCGTGTTATTACAATCCAGTCAGATGTTGAAGAGGGGCTGCTGGTTGATGACCAGTTAACCCGTTTACGTGCGGCATTAGCGCAAACTAATTTCGATGCTTCGGTGGATATTACATTTAAAGGCGAAGACGAAGAGCAGCGTGACACAATGGCTTTTCTAAGCAAAGCTTTTGCCACAGCCATTTTTTTAATGGCGGTTATTCTGGTTACCCAGTTCAATAGTATTTATCAAATGTTACTGGTACTCAGCGCTATTATTTTTTCAACCGCTGGCATTTTACTGGGGCTACTGATTAGCGCGCAACCATTTGGTATTGTCATGGTGGGTATTGGCATCATCGCGCTGGCCGGTATCGTGGTGAATAACAACATCGTTTTGATCGATACCTACAATGTGTTGCGTAAAGCAGGAATGGATAGTATGCAGGCGGCGATGCGGACCGGTGCTCAACGTCTGCGCCCGGTGATATTGACTGCAGTGACCACCGTATTGGGCTTGATGCCAATGGTGTTATCTCTGAATATAGATATCATCAATCGTTCAATCACCTATGGCGCACCATCCAGCCAATGGTGGACCCAGCTGTCAACCGCGATTGCCGGTGGATTAACATTTGCCACCGTACTGACCCTGATATTAACTCCCTGCCTGCTGGTTCTGGGGGATCGTTTATTTAAAACTTGAATCCGTAGCTTCAGGTAAAAATTCTGAATTTACGCAATAATTTGCCACTATGTTTTTATGGCAAATGGTTTTCACACTCCCTGTCAAAGAAGCGGACAAGCAGATAAGCTAGCTGTAAAATCAGTAATTGACCATAGAGGTCATTCCTGCAGGTTGGAGTCTTCGTCGGGTCAGTTGCGTTAGCGGACTAGTTAGTGATTCTATTGCTATAGAACTAATAACATGCAACAGGCTTGTCCAAATATCTAGCCTAATAACCAGTTCGTCCCTATAATCCCAAAACAAAAAATGAGGTTGATATGAAAGTATTAGGAATAGACGTCGGTGGTTCAGGGATAAAAGGTGCGGTTGTCGAGACTGCAACAGGTGAATTACTGACAGAGCGTCACCGTATCCCAACTCCTCAGCCAGCAACTCCCAAAGCTGTGGCCAATACCATTAAAGAACTGGTTGATCATTTCGGATGGAAAGGCCTGATAGGCTGCGGCTTCCCAGCTGCGATAACTCATGGTTTTGCGCGCACAGCGTCGAATGTTGATAAATCGTTTATTAACACAAATATTGCTAAGCTTTTTTCCAAAACCTGTGGGCAGGATGTTTACTGTGTCAATGATGCAGATGCTGCCGGCGAAGCTGAGGTTACCCTGGGCGAGGGTAAAGGGGTTGAGGGAACTGTGATTATGGTAACGATCGGGACTGGATTAGGTACTGCAATATTTGTCAACGGTGAGCTACTTCCAAATACCGAACTGGGTCATATCTATCTGGATAATGGCATAGAAGCAGAAATTTATGCCTCTGATGCTACTCGGGAAAGAGAGGGATTGAAGCGTAAAAAGTGGGCAGCCCGTTTTAATCTGTATTTGAATACGCTGGAAAACTTATTCTGGCCAGATTTGTTTATTCTGGGCGGTGGAAGCAGTAAGAAGCTGTCGAAGTTTTCGGATTTACTCACAGTTAAAACACCTGTAGTGGCTGCGTCGATGCTGAATGAGGCGGGGATTGTTGGAGCCGCCATCTATGCTCAAACAGAGCGAAAAAGACTGCAGGATATGGCCAGAAAAAATTCGGCAGCGAAGTAGGTAAGGGCTATAACCTGAAGCTTTTTCAATCCTGCTGGCCAGGATTGATATTCAATATATGTTCGGCAGGCACTGAGGGAGAAGTATCAGTCTCACTGTTAAGCTATTTCATTGCTACATAATCTGTCCATAGTTATGTCACTAGCTGCATTCAGACACGAAGTACTGAGAACATCGTGACCGGCGCAACGTACTGTAGGACAACGCCCAACTCAACATAAATATAAAATTATCTTCAGCTATAGGCGTACGCTTCGCCGGATAGTTTATTTTTTTGTAAGTTGTGCTCACAGCAAAGTATACAATGAACAGCCTAACCCTGATTGGAGCCATCATGACAAAAAACCAGATTGAGCAATTAAAACAAAAACTGTTGGCTCAAAGGCTGGAAATTCATGACCTTCAAACCACTCTTATTGAGAGCAGCAAGACTGTAGATTTAGATCAATCGAAGGTTGGAAGGTTATCACGCATGGATGCCATGCAAGGGCAACAAATAGCTATGGAAGCATCTAGAAGGCGTAAACTACAGCTAATCAATATTGAGAGTGCTTTAAATCGTATAGAAAATAGTGAATACGGTTATTGCCTGGAATGTGGAGAAGACATTTATATTCGTCGGCTTGAGTTTGATCCGGCAAATAGCCTATGCATTGTTTGTGCTGAAATAAAGGAAAATTAAGTTTTCAGCTTAAGGATAGCGCCTGGCGCACATATAGTGCTGGCACATACGGTAGGCTGAAATATGTTTCAGGTTATTGACCGGTTGATTTTCCGCTTAACTGCCGGGACATACAAATGTGCTCACATACCATGCAGTCGGTTGAGTTGTAGTCCTGAAGGTAAAGTTGACTTTATGCTTTTGTAAAATAGTGTTCCCCAGTTCGCCTAATGCTTCAGCTACTTCGATTTCATTTGTATTTCTACGTATCTCATATCCTGACGCTCTATAACCACTTTGTGCATTTTTAGAAGCTGGTAGCTCGCGAACACGAATCCTTCCTTTTGCCTGTTCAGCGAGAAGCTGTTCAGCAATTAGCTGGGCCTGTTCCTTTGCCTGTGAACCCGAAGACGAGCACCAGAAAATATCAAAATCCCATTGATCCCAGGCGAATGAAGGCTGACTATCCGTTTTCTTCTGTGGCAGTTCTGCAACCTGTTCCTTGAATAGAGTTTCTTCGGAAAGAATTTTATTTATTTTTTTCTGCACAGGAGGTTCAGCTTCTTCTTCAAGAACACTTAGCAATGATGTTCTGAGTGGTTCCTCCACCATCACCACGATGAAGGCTTTAGCTGCTTCCTGTTTTTTTTCGTCTTTTTGTTCTAAAGACTCTGAAACAATATCATATATTTTCAAGTTGAATTTTTGATTACTTTCTCTCTCTTCCCGCTGTTCTTTCGACTCTCTTATGACCAGGTCCAGGTCATTCAATTTTTTATTTATAGCGAGGTCACGCGCTTTATTTTCTCTGTCAGCTACTGCCATCTGTTGTTTTAGTTCCAGATCTCTCCTGCTTATTTCATAGTCGTTATTCTTAACCTGCGTATCCACGTATACGACAAGCAACCCAGTAGTAATAGTGACAACTGGCACAAGAATATAATTTATAAATGATTTTATTTTTTCCATAATTTTCTTCCTCTTGAGATAAATTCAGGTGGATATCAATATAATTAAATTGACGAATCTCTTCATATTGTGGTGGTAGGGGGAGAAACGTCCGGCTCCCCGATTTTTTGATTATATATAAAATGACATATAATGGTTCTCTTCAACTTAAATGACTTTATTCATGTAGACACGAACATCATCCCGATCAATTTCGGTCCATCCTAAGTGAAGATATAGAGCTACATTTTCAGTTAGCAGGACATGTGTTGCCAGACGCAATTCTGTAAAATTTTTTTCGGTTGCTTTTTTTTCCGCGAATTTCATAAGTCCACTGCCTATACCGTGGCCCTGAAATTCAGGATGAACAGCAATGTTTGCTATTGATGTATATTCTTTTTCAAACAGTAAAGTAAGACCACCGACTATATTTCCATTATATTCAGCAATCCAGGTTGGAAAATCTCTGATTTCAATGGCATAGTCCACATCCATCGGGGAAGACGTTTGCCACTCATTCGATCATTGTAGGTAGCATAAGCAGCCTGCATACAGTTTTGCAAGCCTACTGAATCATCAGGTTCTGCTTTTCTGATCTGCCAATCTATTTTAGACATTAATTGCAACCCTCATCGGAGTTTTTAGCCAGAACACGGCCAAGCTGAACAAAGTGGCAACCTGTCTTCTAAATAAATCATTCTACAAATGAAATTATCAGGACCCGGGTTGATCTGACTCGTCGTGCCGGCCTTTTAAAAACTCATCAGCACCTCTGGCAATAAAGCGTAACTGGGTGACAGCTTTTTCGGTAAGCAGTTTAAGCTCCGCTGGCTTACAGTCCAGCGCATCTGCACCGGCATTAAACACCAGTATCACCATCGCTTCCGCCTGGATTTTTGCATCAGCAGTCGGGTAGTTCTGTGTCTGTTGAATATAATCTGCCAGTTCTACAATAAAAAACTGTAACTCGCGTGATACTGCCTTTCGAAAAGCCAGTGAAGTACCGGAACGTTCTCGTAGTAATAAATAAAAAACATGCGGGCTGTTATGGATGAATTCCATGAAGGTTTCTACCGAGATTTGAATGATACTGCCGCTATCTCTTATGCGTTGCCGGGCTTTTCTCATCAACTGCCTGAGCGCGACACCACCTTCATCCACCAGGGTTAAACCAAGCTCTTCCATATCTTCAAAATGACGGTAAAAAGAATTGGGGGCAATACCTGCTTCGCGGGTCACTTCACGCAAGCTCAGGCTTGTGTAATTTCGTTCCTGACTGAGCAGGCGAAACGCTGCATCTATAATCAATCGACGTGTTTTTTCTTTTTGCTGGGCGCGATTAGTGGTCATTTATAGCCATCCATTTTAGTGAACCTTATCATAATTACAAAGTTAAACTAACAGCTGTATTGAATTTGTCATTATGAATTATAAATAATTCTACCCTTAAATATAATTTGAGCGTACACTTGTACTCCAAATAGTTTAAAATTACTTTTATGCAAAAACCTAAACTCATCTGGCTTAATGTAATTGTCTTCAGCCTGACCGCTCTTATTACCCTGCTGGGCGTTCCTGCCTATGCTTTTTTTCATGGTTTTGATGGCTGGCAGATTGCCGCCATGCTTTTAGGAATAGGGTTTTGCGAAATATCCATTACCGCCGGTTATCATCGATTATGGTCTCATAGAGCATATGAAGCCCACTGGCTTACCCGATTAGTTCTAGCTATTGGCGGTACTTATGCCACCCAAAACAGCATTTTGCACTGGGTGTCGGATCACCGCAGACATCATCAATATGTCGATGATAATAAAAAAGATCCTTACTCCGCAAAACTTGGATTCTGGTATTCACACATTGGATGGATGCTGCGTGATTATAATACCGACTTCGATCCCCACTACAATAACTGCCGGGACCTGCAGAAGGACCCCATCGTCATGTGGCAACATCGTCATTACCTGCCGCTGGTACTGGGTATTAATTTTGGTATTCCTATATTGTTAGGCTTATGGCATGGTGATTTGCTGGGAATGCTTCTACTCGCCGGAGTAGCACGTCTGGCAATCTCCCATCACCTGACTTTTTTTATCAATTCACTGGCTCATGTCTGGGGTAAACAACCCTATACCGATCTCAACAGCTCGAGGGATAATGGCGTTATTGCATTGCTTACCATGGGTGAGGGATATCATAACTATCACCACTGCTTTCAACGTGATTACCGTAATGGAATTCGCTGGTGGCAATTCGACCCTACCAAGTGGTTGATACGCGGTCTGGCCTGGTTGGGGCTTGCAAAAAATCTTTATCGAACTCCGATCGAACGCATCGAAACATTAAGAGCTCAAATGCTGCTTACCACGACTACGCGAAAGCTGGCGCATTCGCCACATGCAGAAACCTTAATCCTTCGTCTTCAGTATGAGTATGAAACACTGATAAGCCGAATTAACGAGTTCTCCAGGGCTAAAAAACAGTGGATAGATGCAAGCAGGGCCTCCGTTATGGAGGAATTGGAAGGGTATGATCTGGAAAACCTGAAAAAGAGAGTTGAGATACTCAAAGCCAATTTTTTGCATCAGAAAAAGCACTGGCAGGTGTTGAATGCTAGTATAGCCTGAACAATCTTCTGAGTTTATTCAATATTAACAATGTTTTCTAAGTCGGGATTTGAATAAATACAAACGTAAAAACAAAATACTATCTGCCTGTGTCAGCCAGAAACCCCGTAATGAGTAGCCTCTGTTGACAATGTTAAATAAACGCCGCAAACACCAGAAGCAAAACCAAAGCAGTATAATAGCGTTGGTTTTGACTTCTGAGGGTTTGCTTTGTTATTTGTTACAGCTTAAACAGCAACAACTTTATTTGCACATGGACCTTTCTGACCCTGACCCACTTC
>CALCSG010000158.1 GCA_937894085.1 uncultured Gammaproteobacteria bacterium
CATAATGTAGATTCACAGCCTATGAAAAAGACAAACAACGAGGAGCCGTTCAAAAATCTGTCAAGTTGATATTAAGCCGGCTACAAACGTCAATTAATGATGTGAACCCGTCAATACGTGAAGTCATGCTGTCTGCATCGGCATTGATACGTGAAGCGGGTGACGCGATGCAAAAAGGGCTATCGGCAACAGGAAATGTTATTGATAGAACACAGTATGAAAAAGGCCTGGCGCTGCTAATTGCAACACGTTTTACTAAACCGGAATACCAGGTCCATTACTGTGACAAAAGCCGTAATACAAACCGAGATTTTAGAGATAACGTAAGCAAAATTGAACAAAACCTGGAATCTTATAGAGGGAAAAGCAGCGAGGCTAATGCAGGCGATGTGTATGCTTATGCAAAGAAAGTAGAGGATATTGCGAATAGCTTGCCAGAAAAGGATGAAGAAATCTGTAAGCAATAATAGTTAGCAGAATGAGTGGTATCCATTATACCTATAACAGTGCTGGCTAAATCATTATAACCTGAAAAATAGTCACGATTTAGCGTGATTAGACTTTGTTCCAGAACCGATCATTCTGGTATGGGAAATATGAGAATCCAGCACATAATATAGTCTTTCGAGTACTAAAATAACGCAGTAATCAGGCAAAAGATGAATACTCTGTGTCATAAAAAACTATTGTCTCTCGATATATATGGGCGTAATCTAAATTAAAAGCGCGTAAAAAAGGAATTTTTCATGGATATTATGAATATAAAAACATTTGAATGGTTTAGACTGATATTTTTTTCTTCCGCACTCCTGCTAACCGCTTGCGGCGGAGGGAGTAGCGATAGTCAGGATAAAACCGCACCTGTCATTTACTTAAAGGGTGATGTGACAATCGGTGCAGAAGTAGGTTCTATTTACAATGACCCAGGCGCTACGGCCCTGGACAGTGATGATGGTGATATTTCTGCTAATGTAATTACAACCGGGTTAGTCGATACAAACACGCCTGGTAACTACATTGTTACCTATGAAGTCAAAGATTCCAGCGGGAACGCGGCAATTCCCGTTACGCGTTTTGTAATCGTTGTAAATGATCTCACAACGGCAAGCGAAATGGCCGCAATTACAGAAGTCAACGGACGACCAGCTGCCAGGCTGGTTAGTGGTGATGTTTTTATACTGGACCCGGTTGATGAATGGGAAGCCTACCGTAAACAGTTTCCAGTTCCTGAAGAAAAGCTGATTGACTCAAGTAATATAGATACCTTTGCAAAACGTGGTACTAATAATTTTGCCTCCAGAGATCCTCTTCCATCCAGTGTAAACCTGGATGCCAACCAGACAGGCTTAAAGAGGCAGAGTGGCAGAGGCACCTGCGTATCGCATGCGGTTTTAGCCGGCATTGAAGCGGCTTACAAACGGGAACTTGGACTGGATCTGGATTTATCAGAGCAGTTTGCGAATCACCTGCAGAAAATGGTATCGATTATTGATGCAGATGTAGCGCCTGATATTCGGGAAAATCAGCTGGGCTTCTGGGGAGGCAGCGGAGTTGTTTACATGTTAAATCTGCTCACTGATAAGTACCGCTTACCACTTGGAGTACAGCATCCGTATATCGGTGATTATGATTTTGAAGACACCCGGCAGGCGGGTGATGAACCCTTCTTTGATTTCCGAAATTTAAGCCTGTCACAACGCGCTATCGATGATGTTAACCTGAGTAACAAAGCAATCGAATTCAAGATCAATTCAGGATTCCCTCTTTTTCATGAGAGTCTACCTGACGATGCGTTTATTAATGCCAAATATGGAATTTCGAACTTTGGTTATATGCGTTCAATAGAGTTACGCAATCTTGATCTCTACAAACAATTACTGGTTGACGGGTATGAAATAATTATCGGGGTTTCATTGCGTAATGACCCACTACCTGGCAACGATATTAAAGACCCTGACTTAAATGGCACTTCAACAGGTGGGCATGCTGTTCTCATTGTCGGATATTCAGATGAGGATCAGGCTTTTCTGGTTAAAAACAGCTGGGGGAGCCCGACTTATGAAAAATGGAGCTATGCCTGGGTAACAGCGGGGCTCATTTACGAAGCCGCTATCATTACAGATATTCAGCGTGATGTCGAAGAGCCGCCGCTCGAAAAAATGATGCAGCGATTTATCGGACAGTGGAGTTTAAATCATGATGGTTGGCGCGGCAGACTGGATATCTACCGTCTGCCGGGGACTTACCCTGAAATCAAGGGGAA
>CALCSG010000159.1 GCA_937894085.1 uncultured Gammaproteobacteria bacterium
TGACTCGCTAGTACTAAATTAACTCCACATAATTTCATACTCCACATAAATGGACAAAGGAGCCATTTGTTAATCGTAATCAGATACACTTGAAGATCTTCAATCACCCTTGAATAGCAAACAGCCCATACATTCTCTATAGCTGACGTTAAGAGGGCTCGTTAAGGCTTGTTACTGACAGCCATTGCGCGCGATAAATATAGACAATTTTTGTTTTTATATCGTCTAATACTGGCAATTGCAGATTTCTGAAATAGTTGCCCTTAAATTTTAAAATCACTAGAATGCGGCCCATGTCAATTTTCAGTAAGATCAATAAAAGTAAAAAAGTCCTGTGGGTTTGGACAGTATTGCTTTCAATGGTATTACTGTTCGGTCAAAACTTGAGGTTCCATGTGCATAGTCTGGATCATGCTGATAATCAGCAGTTCAGCCATATGTCAGTAGAGCTGAGTGATGATCATTCACATCCTGGTGACGCTCACCTTTCTTCAGATACATCTCATTCCGATCACCACGCTGAAATTGTTTCAGAAATAGATACGAGTCTGAATGCTTTACTTATAGATACCTCTAGCAAAATACTAACGCTGGCTTTGCTAATTACCCTGCTAGTATTTTACTTACCTGGTTTCTGTCAATTAATAGTCCATCGCCGCTACATTCACCCTGTCATCAACTTCTGGCGATACCACTTTTCTCCTCCCCTGCGTGCTCCACCACTCTAAAATTCAATTTTTTAAGTCATTGTAGATTTTACCGACCCTTTTTGGATCTGTAATAAGCAATGCGCATTGTTATATGTCCAGCAATACCTTTATTGAGATTTGTTGGGCTAATCAAAAAATTCTGAATTATTGCGGAGAAATACGCATGAAGATATTAACACTTATTGTTCATACCAGCGTTCAGCAGGAATTATCTGACCTGTTGCGCTCGATGGATCAAATATCCGGGTTTACCTTTGCTCATGTAGAGGGGCACGGAGATGAGGTTGAAGCTGATTCTTTTGTTTCTGCACGAGATGAGGTAGTCGGATACATATCACGAATACGAACCGATATATTGATTGAGGATACTGATCTTGACGCCATTCTATCAAGACTTTTCGATAAGCAAAATAACATGACCGGTCAAGGTATTTACTGGGTAACTCCTGTTGAAAATGGAGGCCATATTCTATGAATCAGTTTAATACCAGATCGACTTTAACAGCGACTGTAAAGGCTCCACTAGAAGTTGCAAGCAGGCCTCTTTTTGTTAACAGGAATCTCTTTTTCCTGATGGTGGGCATATTCCTTATATTACTATTACCCGATTTTGCTTATGCGCATGGCATGTCAGAAGAAGAGAAGCTCGCTATTATAGAGGGTGGTAATCTACGATATATGTGGCTTGGAGCTACTCACATGTTGTCCGGCTATGATCACCTGGCATTTGTTTTTGGGATCATTTTTTTCCTGACCAACTTCCGGGATATTGCCAAATACGTGACTGCATTTACGGTTGGGCATAGTGTCACTCTTATCTTTGCCACTTTTAATGCCATTCAGCTTAACTACTATCTGATTGATGCGGTAATAGCATTAAGTGTCTGTTATATCGCTTTTACCAATCTTGATGGTTTTCGTAAATATCTGGGCATTAACCCTCCTAACATGATGGTGATGATACTGAGCCTGGGATTGATTCACGGATTTGGTTTATCGACTCGCCTACAGGCGCTGCCTTTAAGTGAAGATGAACTGTTACTCAACATTATATCGTTTAATGTGGGCATCGAAATCGGTCAAATCAGTGCCCTTGTGCTGATGTTGTTAGTGATAGCAACTTTTCGGAAAAGCCACCACTTCCAGACATTCAGTACCATTACCAATTATTTTCTGATTATAGCCGGGGGTTTGCTTTTTCTTATGCAAATGCACGGATACGAACATACGGCTAATGCAGAAGAATTTACTAATAGCACACCTCCACTACAGAATGCGGTAGATAGTAAAAAAGTTGTTGGGATAAAAAGTACTGCTGAAAGTCAACTGTCAGAATGGAAGGACACGATCAACTTGACCATTCCTGCAAGAGGCGATAAAGAATATAAAGTTTTTGTTAAGCAGGGAGCAGTATTTAACTATTCATGGGTAACCGATGGTGAGGAGCTCTTTTTTGATTTTCACGGTGAACCATCGGGCGATACTACCGGTGCATTTGAGAGTTTTGAAAAAGATACGGTTACACAATCCAGCGGCACTCTGGTCACTACATTTAGTGGTACCCACGGATGGTACTGGAAAAATTACACGAACAACCCGGTTAACATTACGTTGAGGTTAACTGGCGAATATCAGCGCAAAGATATTGCGCTAGATGTGAAGGAGAGCAGCCCTGTTATCAAAAAAAGCAAACCAAAACACGATTCTATTGATTAATTATAAGAGGAAATTTTATGGATATTAAAACAGTATCACTTGTCGTCATAGTTTTTAGTATATTTCTATTAACAACAATTTATCTTAATCCCAGCTCCACTCATGGGCATTCCCATGGGCCTGTAATGCAGGAAACAGAGAAAGCCAATTCAACTACACACGAAACTATTAAGTAACTTTAGGAGATTATCAATATGAATATACAAACAGTCATTTTAAGTCTTACATTATTCCTTTTCCCATTGTCTGCTTTAGCAGGTAGCGGGCATGATCATGGTCATAGTCATGAGCCTGCTACTCAAAGTCAGGTTGAAAAAGTAGCTGGCGATATTGTTTATCAGCTTGCAGAAAAAAGTAAAATTGATGCTAGCTGGAAAGCAGTAAAAATCGAAAAATCACTCACCAAGAAGTTCGGTGATAATCTGGAATGGGTGGTCAGTTTTAAGAATGAAAAAATAACTGACCCTGCTAAACAAACTCTGTATATATTTCTGACGTTGGGCGGTGAATATCTTGCTGCAAATTATACCGGCGAATGAAATGAGTGGAAATAGTTCGGATTAAATTCAAACATTCCATACCAGCCATAGTGATGGCTGGTATTTGATTACTCATTTTTTTATTAATCATAATATGAATAATTTGTCATTAGGAGGCATATCATGAAAAAAATAATATTAACTCCTTTCCTAATTTATTTAATAGCTTTTAATGCCGGCGCCCAGGATGGAGCGGCTGAGAAACTGGTGTCCTCGATGAAAAAAGCGGACATGAGCTATCGGCAGTTAATGGAAGTTATGGTAAAGAGCTCTACCATGATGCATGAGGGTATTCTCAGGGAAAATAAACAAATGGTAGAAGTTGGAGCGAATTTCATTTTTACACATCCTGCTCCCAATCATAAACCATGGAGCATTATGCAAGTAGAAGATCAGGCTGGTTTTAAACAAAGTCTGGTCGCTTTTGATAAAATTCTGGATATCCATACAGAAAATATTGTTGAAGCTGCAAAAAAAGAGGAATGGGTGGAAGCTAGCAAGGCGTCTCATGACTTGATGAACGCTTGCATCTCTTGCCATGCGATGTGGAGACAGAAGGTAAAATAATTAAACCACAAAAATATGCTCTAACAGTATTTTAGTTTATTTACGGTAGCAATTAACTTTACCCAGGAAAAATTTACATGCATAAAATCCCTATATTGATGGGTCTTCTTTCAGCCATGCTATTTGGTGCTGCCACACCGGCGAGTAAGCTGCTTCTTGAGGGTTTTAGCCCTTTTCAACTCGCGGGATTGTTGTACCTGGGAGCAGCTTTAGCAGTAGCTCCGGCGGCATTCAAGCTGGGTGGATTTGCGCTACCTGCACGTTCCGACCATCGCAACCAAATCAGGCTTATAGGCGCTGTTTTATTTGGTGGTATTCTAGGCCCTGTCGCCCTGCTATTCGGATTACAGCTGGCTGAAGCAGCTTCAGTTTCACTCTGGTTAAACCTGGAATTAGCGGCTACAGCTGTACTTGGAGTGTTTGTGTTCAGGGATCATCTCGGCCTTCTGGGGTGGCTCGGAGTCGTTTCGGCGATGTTGGCTTCTTTACTTCTCGTATGGGTGCCTGGATCATCAGGTTTCTTCTCAATCACCCTGGTTCTTATTGCCTGTATTTGCTGGGGATTAGATAACCATCTCACTGCGCTAATCGACGGTATTACGCCAAGCCAAAGTACCTTATGGAAAGGCGCTGTAGCGGGAACAGTCAATTTGGCAATTGGGGCATTTTTAGATCCTATTTCGGTAGGGTTCCAACACATTGGAATTGCTTTGCTGCTAGGTGCACTTGCCTATGGAGCAAGTATAGTGCTGTATATTCGTTCCGCCCAGTCAATCGGTGCCACGCGTGCGCAAGTTCTTTTTGCGAGCGCTCCCTTTTTCGGTGTTGCACTGTCTGCCATTTTAATCGGTGAGCAACTGACACTAATACACGCAATTGCAACTCCTATCTTCTTGATTGGAGTTGCGTTACTGCTGATTGAAAGTCACTCTCACAATCATGTTCACGAAGCGATGACTCACGAGCATAGACACAGCCACGACGATGATCATCACACTCACCGGCACGAAGAATTACACCCTTCAGAGCATCACTCGCATGTACATACTCATGAACCTGCAAAACATAATCACCCGCATTGGCCGGATATCCATCATCGTCACAAGCATCAGTCCCAGAAAGAATGAATGGCTATGATTATGATGCATATCTAAGAGGTGAAGTTTATGTTTACTCGGTAGATAGGCACAATAAAACTAAATCAATTGGCGGTTACAAACAAATAATTCAATATATTATTAAGTTTTAACGTTAAACTTCAGCGTCTGCTAAACATATTTCTCTACTGAATTAACTTGTTCTAATTTATAAAACTAATTATCAATAATAGTGTTTACAGCGTTGCGCTAACGGCTCCTATCGCCACAAAGCCGCATATCGGGTAACCTGGTGTGAAAGGCAGGAAAGGGTCGTCAGCAGCCAATTCAGGTTCTATATTTAACAACTTCTAACGGTACTTTTTCTCACACCAAAGCGTTCATGGCTTCGTAGAAAATATATTGCACGTCATGCCCTTATGTTTTTCTATTTCACACTACCAAAAAACTATTGATCACAATCCGTGCTCAGGACAGCAACGCAACACTCTTGACTTGAGCATATACTTTTGTTCCAATTTTCAACCCCAGCTCTGAAGCAGACTTACGGGTTATTTTGGATAAGATCGGCACTTCTCCAGCCAACAGCCGCACAACCATCTGGGCAGGACCAGTTTGCAGAATTTCATCAACGATAACCGGAAAAATATTTAAAATACTGGTTGCGGACTGATGCTCCAATGTCAGGCTGACATCCCTTGCTATCAGCCTTAGCCTGACTTCATCACCTTTTTGCAAAGCCTGTCCGGCAACCCTGATTGTACCTCCGGCAAACTCCAGTAACATCAGATGATAGACTTCATCAAAACCGGAAACGGTGGCATTAATGATCGCCGAGGCATCCAGTTCCTGAGCCAGCGGTAAGTCAAGGCGCGTAAACATGTCATGGATATCGCCCGAATTCACCACACGACCAGCTTCCATCAAAATAAGGTGGTCGGCTAATTGTGCCACTTCTTCCAGCGAATGGCTGACATAGATCACCGGGATATCCAGTTCTTTATGCAACGATTGAATATACGGCAATACTTCCATTTTTCGATTTTGATCCAGAGCAGCAAGTGGTTCATCCATCAACAATAGTTGCGGGCTGACAGCAAGCGCGCGGGCTATAGCAACTCGCTGCTTTTCACCACCGGATAAACTATGTGGTTTTCTTCGCAGCAGATTTCCTATTCCCAATAACTCGATAGCATCATGTAGAGACACTTTACGCTCTTTTTCCGGTAACCGTTTTAAACCATATTCAAGATTTTGTTGAACATTCATATGCTCGAATAGACTGGCTTCCTGAAACACATAGCCTATCGGTCGCTGATGCGGGGGCATACTGTAACCGGTTTCCTGCCAGATCATTTCACCCACTTTCAGAAAACCAGACTGAGCAGTTTCAAGACCGGCAATAGCTCTCAGTAACGTGGTTTTACCGCAACCTGATGAACCGAATAGGGCCGTAACACCTTTGGCCGGTATGCTAAATTCAGCATCCAGCAAGAAGTCACCGCGATGAAGTTTAAATTTTGCCTGGATACTAGATTGCATTTTTAACAACCCTGAAGCGACTATTGAATGCGTACACCGCGATAAGCAATATAAATGACATCAATAACAGGCCACCTGATAGCCAGTGAGCATGTGCATATTCCAGTCCTTCAACATGATCATAGATTGCGATAGAAAGTACCTGGGTTTCACCGGGAATATTGCCTCCTATCATCAACACCACGCCAAATTCGCCGACAGTATGTGCAAAGCCCAACACTGCTGCGGTTAAAAATCCGGGTCGAGCCAGAGGAATAGCAACTGTGAAAAAGCGATCCAGTGGCGACGCGCGTAGCGTTGCTGCTACCTCCATTGGCCTTTGACCAATTGCGCTGAATGCATCCTGTAACGGTTGCACTACAAAAGGCATGGAATAAAACACCGAACCGATCACCAGGCCACTGAAAGTAAAAGCAAGGGGTTGCCCCCCCATCGACATCATCAATGCTCCGAGTGGCCCATTCGGACCTAGCAGCAGTAACAGATAAAAACCTAACACCGTTGGCGGTAAAACCAGTGGTAATGCAATGATGGCTTCCAGTAGAAATTTATAGCGCCAGCGGGATCTACTTAGCCACCAGGCAAGAGGCGTTCCTGTTAACAATAAAATACATGTCGTGAGCAAAGCCAGCTTGAGTGTAATGCCTAGCGCTATAAGATCAGATTCATTTAACATTACGGAATTTTGTAACCGGATTCATGGATTATTTTCAACACTTCATCGCTGCGCACAAAAGCTATAAAGGCATTATTAAGCGGGTTATCTTTCACTAAAACAACCTGCTGATTAATAGCGGTGTAACTTCCCTCGGGGACAACCCACAGTGAACCTGCTAATGAAGCTGGTTCTGATTTCACCTGTGAAGCCGCCACAAATCCAAGTTGAGCGTTACCGCTTTTAACAAATTGAAAAGTTTGACCGATATTTTCACCTCGAACCATTCGCGATCTTAGCGAGTCCCACAAACCTTTTTTCTGTAAAACCTGTTGCGCCGCTCTACCATAGGGTGCAAGTTTTGGATTCGCCACAGCCAGATATCTGAAATTAGAAGATTCAAGTACACGAGCCTCGGAATCTACCAGCTGTTTATCCGGGCTCCACAGTACAAGTTGACCCTGCGCATAAGTGAAACGGCTTCCTGCTAGCGCTATGCCCTGTTTTTCCAGTAATTCAGGCCGATAAGTATCCGCTGCAAAGAATACGTCAAACGGCGCACCATTTTTGATTTGCGCATAATGTTTGCCGGTAGAACCAACACTAATTATTAGATGATGGCCTGTTTTCTGTTCGAAGCGAGCTGCGATTACTTTAAGCGTGTTGGCAAAATTACTTGCTACGGCTACGCGTATTTCTCCAGCAACCACCTGTTCTGTAAACAGGCATAGCAGGAAAAAAATACTCAAAAATTTCATTGGATGGTTGAATATCACAATTGTCAAAAAACCAATAATACATCTTTATTCAAAAGTTTACGTTATCATTGCCCTACTTTTGTACTGTCCAGCGCTGTTTAATGATTACCAAAATTTTATTCACCCTCACCGTTATTGTTGGGGTTATCCTGTTCTTTAGAACAAGAAGTGCTGAGGCTCCTCAGCACAAAGCTTCTGCAACTAAAAAGGAACCCAGTGAAAATGAAAAGATGTTTCGTCAGGGAGCGTATCTTTTTATGCTATTTATGGTGCTCAGCGCGCTGGCCGTATTCATCTTCAAAATTGGCGATGATTATGCAACGGTCAATGTGCATGTGATCAATACGCAAACAGGCCAGAAACTATCTTATAAGGCAGAACAACAAGAAATTAAATCTAACAGTTTTAAAACGCTGGAAGGAAGGACCGTGTATGTAGCGGATATCGAACGGATTGAAATTGAACCCGTGGATTAGCAATTTGATCTTCTGTGCAGGGCGCGACTAAAGTCTCACTTGCAGACAATTAACTGATTTACTTTGACCCTGTTAAAAGTCATTACTTTTTTCAACAATATTACTTTCTACCTTCAACTCGCTAAAACGATTTGTTTCAATCATTTCAATACCAAGTCCTGCAAAATGCTGGACATCTTCAGCCGTATTCACCGTGTAAATGACCCATTCCCAGGCTCCTGCCCATAATTGCGATTTTTCCTGTGGACAGAAATCTGTACTGACGAATAAATAACGCGGGTCTAATTGAATGGATTTTAAGCGATTTTCTTCCGACCATTCCGGCAGCACATAGCCAATTGGCGTATCGTAGTTATTCTTCATGTATTCCAGCGCATCGTAATCAAAAGAAATTACAACTACCTGAGAAACAATATCTTTTAATGCCTGCATTATTAAATCGACTGCTTTCAACCCGAAATAATTCAGGCAGGGCTCTTTTATCTCGATAAAACAGGTAACGTCAGGCCAGTCTTTCAGTAAAGCTGAAAACTGTTCCACGGTAGCAATACGACAGTGGTTAAATTGATCACCAAATCGTTCACTAAAACCCGCGGGCAACTGTTTTATATCATCATAGCTACAATCAGCAACAATGATTTGTTTGCCGGTGAGTTTAAGCAGGTTAGCATCATGGCTCAAAACCGGTACACCATCCGAGGTTATGTTGACATCGGTTTCTATGTAAGATGCACCGGATTCAACAACAAAACTGAATCCTTCAAGGCTGTTTTCGGGGTAAGATAAAGGTTGGCCGCGATGAGCGACGAGTGAAACTCGACCTGTCATATCTGCTATCTATCCTCATGATTTATCATTCTGCCAGTATAGAACAGCTCAACAAATATGGCATGAAATTAATAGCGGGTAGCTGCCAGTTATCTGCTGGCAGCTACCATTAGTGTAGTATCCTGTACTGCTCGCATATATGCGCTCAGTACAGGACACTACACTAGATTCAATTCATATAGGCTTTTACTTCTTCACCGGGATTGGGTAAACCGGCCATTCTCCATAAATTCAGGCAACTGCCAAACTGCGCTTTTAATTCATTTTTATCCAGCCCTGCCGATTTACAGACACTTCGCATTGGCGGAAAAGATCCCAGACGCAGATATTTATCACGAATTAAATCGATCAGTAACCAGTGCTTTTCGCTCAGTTCAACACCAGCTTGCAAAGCTCTTCTTTGTGTAAAAGCCTGATCCCATTCATTAGCATCTATTAAATACCCTTCCTCATCGAGCCTTTCATAGTGCTTAACATCTAATTCCCAATTTGCTATCTGTGGCTGTAACATTTTGTATCCTCCAATAATTGACCGTTTTATTGTATGTCGAAAACCAATATTACATATATTAATTAAATATGATTTAATATCATTTTTATTAATATAGATTAAAGAGTGGATATTCGTCAGTTACAGGCCATGATTACCCTGATAAATTCTGAATTCAGTGTATCGCGTACAGCTGAAAAGATGTTTCTTGTGCAATCGGCAGTCTCTCAACAACTAAAAAGACTGGAACAGGAACTCGGTTCACCACTATTCGTGCGCAAAGGAAAACGCCTGACCGGTCTTACCGAACTGGGACAGCAGGTAGAGCAACAGGCACGAGAATCTCTTAACGCAGTCAACAATATAAAGCTACTGGCTCTTGATCACATTCAGCTTGCCCAGGGAATATTACGCATTGGCTGCACTCATACTCAGGCTCGTTATATCCTGCCTCCAGTTATTAAAGCTTTTAACAAGAGTTATCCAGAAGTCGAACTGCAGATTCATCAGGGTAATCCTCAACAACTGGTCGAGTGGGCAGGAAATGATATTGTCGACTTTTCCATCTGTACCGAAGAACTGGCTGAGTCCAGCAAACTGGAAAGCATAGCCTGTTACCAGTGGAATCGTAGCCTGATCACTCTGCCTGATCATCCACTGCTACAGATAAAAAAACCGGCTTTAAAAGATTTGTGCAAATATCCCATTATTACGTATGTAGTTGGTTTTACCGGACGGCAACATTTTAATAACAGTTTTGCAAAAGCCGGGCTGAAGCCCAACACTGTGTTAAGCGCAGCAGATACCGATATTATCAAGGCTTATGTACTGGATGGTTTAGGAATCGGTATCATAGCCAATATGTCATATAACAGAAAGTCAGATACGAAACTTAAACAGGTCGACTTAAGTCATCTGTTTCCGTGGGAAACAACTCGCATTGCTTATCTAAAAAACAAGGTTATTCGACGTTACCAGCAAACTTTTATAGATTTATTTCTACAGGTTGTCCGCCAGGATGATTCGAATCGATTTAAAGCCTGTTAACTTTTAAAATTAATGCTTCTTGCGTCTTTTTTTCTTTGTATGATGATTGCTGGTTGATTGTCTGCCTGATACTTTATCTTTCTGTAGCTGTATTTTCTTTTTGCGACGCTTTTCGAGTTTAACTGCCAGAAAGCCGATCCCCAACAATCCTGCAATAGGATATATCCAGGGTGGAATTAAAGAATTACTCAACCTGCCTTCTATTAATTTTCCCGCAACAAAATTAGCCTGATGGATATGCGAAGTGGTTATATTTTTTGCATCAATCGCTACTCGAATCAACGCTTCATTGGTGCCCGCTCGAAGTCTTAGTACCTGTTTATTATCTGTATCACGTAATTTAAGCTTTAAAGAATAAAATCCCTTAGCATCGGTGTTGTCCGTTTCCAGCAAAATTTTACCTTTGTAGACGTTAACCTTCTGATTGCTTATACCCTGTCGATTATCATCAAGCACCTGTCCCTGAATGATATAACGATAATCAACTGCTGATTCTGCCCATACATCAGTAAGCATCAGCAACCCGCTAACAATAGCAATAATGTAAATTTTCATATTTTATTTATCTCTACTAGAAATCAACCCGCTCGCGAGTCAATGAATTTTAACCAGTTACGCAATTCAAGTTCGCGAATTTGTGGATCGATAATGTCATCGCCTACGTCAAGTTTCTCACGCAGCTGTGTTGATTGCGGATTAGCATACAGCGCCTGCATGTCTGCAGCATAGCTTGCAACCGCCTGTTCATCTGGAAAATGACCTTCTTTGACCAGGGCTACCGATCTTGCCGCAATCAAACGACCCATTTCAAACAGGTTATATTCAGGATGATACTGGGTGCCCCAGAAAGCCGCATCACCTTTTTCAAGCACAGCGGCCTGAATGGATGTATGCTCATTACCCGCCAGCTTAACCGTACCTATAGGTAACCGCGTCACTTCATCAAGATGCATGATAAAAGCATCAAATTTTGCCGGTTTCCCTGCCAGCATTGGCGAAGTTGCGGCTGCAGCTGTTAGCTCGATTCCTCTGGCAATACCCCATTCGCGACCATTAGGATTTACCGCTACTTCACCGCCACCCACTTGCGCTGCCATTTGCAGACCCCAGCAACTACCGTAACTGGCTGCTCCACTGTTCATCAATGACCGGGCGAAATCAATTTGCCCGGAAACACGCGGATCATCCACGTGATAAACCGTCAGGTCCGAACCGGTCCAGATAAAGCCATCGAAGTCACTGATGCTGGTGCCTTCTGGCAACGCAAAACCGGGGTCTGCCACAAACACAATTTCGCTGCTCGAATTGGGTGCTTCCCGGCTTAGAAAATCGCGGATAAGATCGTGTGGATGACCTACGTTCTGGCGGTCAAAATTTTCACGGCTGGCTTGCGGATAGCAGTTAACGATACAAAATCGATAATTTGCTGTTGTCACTGGTGAATGTGTCATCGATTGTTGTGTCCTGTGTATATGTTTAGGCGAGACACTGCTTCAGTACTCGCTGTGGAAAATCAGTAATAAGGCCTGTTACACCAATCTCAATAAGGCTCGCAATCATTTCATCATCGTTGACCGAATATGGATTAAGTTTGACACCCAGCTCGACCTGCATTTTAAACTCATCAAGGGTAAGACGGGTATAGCGTGGATTAAAAGTATCGAAAAAAGGATCACTGAAATCCATCGGATCTTCAGGAAATAAGCCCAGGATAGCCTGCACTTCAAATTCCGGTTTGCGCTGTTTTAATGTTTTCAACCATTCCAGCCGGGCCGATGAAAACAACAGATGGTTTGCTCCGATCCCAACCTCATCGGCCAGTGCGAGTACCGCACTCACCACGTCGAAATTATGTTTAGGAGACGGCTGAGTTTTTAATTCAAGATTGAGAAACCAGTCCAGCTCAAGCGTGAGCTGGAAAGCTTCTTTCAGTGTGGGAACTTTTTCACCGGCAAAGCGAGCCAGTTGCTGAGGATCGACTGCGCCGGCAGCGATCTGTCCAAATGGATCATCGCGCTCGAACCAGGAGCCGGCATCCAGTGATCTTATTTCTGCCAGTGTATACGTAGAAAATGGCGCCGGAACACGCTCTGCAAAAATCTCGGCGACATTGGTAGTCCTTGTCATTGCATCATCATGCATCAGTACCATGCGATCATCAGCCGTGATCGCAACATCCGTTTCCCACAGATCAGCACCCAGTTTATACGCCTTGCGTGCTGCGGCAAGAGTGTTTTCCGGTGCAAGGCTTCTCGCGCCTCTATGTGCGATTACTGTAACCATTGTGCGGGTAACTTTTTAGATCCACTTTATTCAGGCTGAAGACATACTATATTCAGACCGGATAGTGTTAACAACAAGTTTATTAAACTCAACTAGCATGGACTGAAAGTCGTTTCCTGAGTAGCTTACTTTTGCCTGCTATTTTGTAGGGTGCGCCGTGCGCACCCCACCAAAAATTAAATTATACCTGGCCTATATTTCTTTATAGCTGGGTAACAGCTAAAGCCTTAATTTAAGTGCATCGTTTTAACTAGCGAACTAAAACCAATAAATTTGATGTTATCAATCAAACCGATTAAAGCAGAATCCAGATACACAATGAAATCAGCAAAGTCATAAAGAAATTAAGTATCAACCCTACTCTCATCATTTGTTGTTGAGGTACAAAACCGGAGCCAAATACAATAGCAATGAATAATGTGAATAACGTTTTCAATGGATTGTTAGTTTAGTTATCCCAACTCACTTTTGAACGTAGCACCTTTTTTTTACCTTCACGGGTTTTACTGTCCATTCTTTTCTGCCGCGAGCCTTTAGTCGGTTTGGTATCTATTCTTCTTTTCCTGACCTGGGCTACAGATTTGATTAACGCCTGCAATCTTGCCAGTGCATCTTCACGGTTTTTTTCCTGTGTTCGATGACTTTGCGCCTTTATTATAATCACACCCTCTTTAGTAATGCGCGTATCCGCAAGGTTTAATAACCGTGTTTTATAAAAATCGGGCAAGGAAGAAGCGTTAATATCAAAACGACAGTGAATTGCCGTGGATACTTTATTCACATTTTGACCACCCGCCCCCTGGGAACGAATAGCACTCAGTTCTATTTCTGTATCAGGAATACTGACATTGTTTGAGATAATCATTTTACTTTCAGGTTTTAGAACAGGCCTAAAAACTTAATATTTAATCGGATTTAGATAAAACACACTTTACCATAATTTTAATTACTTTGAATTCACAAACAAAGGCCACATACTTTTTACGCTATATTCATAACAAAATAGAATTACCAGGGAGAATTGAGTGAATAATCTACCTCAGCCTATAATTGAAGATTTAATTGAAGATTTAATTGAGCTGGCATTGCGTGACCGACAGATTGCCTACCTTGAGTTAAATGAATCAGCAATACTGGTTTCTCAGAATGGTAATCTTGCAACATTCGGATTTGATTCTCTGCAAACAGGGGTTTTATTAGATCAGCAGGTGGACATGTTCACCGGTTTGCTAAGTGTTGAAAATTTACCGCTTTATCTACCCTTCATTCAAACACCTTCCGGGGTAACGGCAGACATTCACCTGTTTCAGAAACAGCAGAGTATCTGGATTTTACTGATGCATACCGAAGAGAAAAAAAAGCATTATCAGGCGATCCAGCAAAAAGTTTACGATTTAAGGCTTACACATAACCGACAGACTAAAATAGTAAATCAATATCTGGGCAAAGAAGTGGCCGAACGGCTGGATGAAGGAATCGAACAAATCAAGGATTCCGGCGAACGACGTAACCTGACCATTATGTTTGCTGATTTAAGAGGTTTTACCTCGTTCAGTGAAAACACCAGCCCGGAACAGGTTTTCGAGTTACTGAATACTTATTTAGCATCGATGATTCCTGTTGTACTGCATGAAAAGGGAGTTCTGGACAAAATAATCGGTGATGAAGTGATGGCCATTTTCGGCATGATAACTGAAGAGCAGAATGGTCCCTTTGAAGCGTTACTGGCAGCATTCAGAATGCTGAACACCATAGAGAAACTCAACCTGGAACGTTTTCAGCAGGGTAAAACCACCTTACAGATTGGCATTGGTCTGGCAACCGGACCTGTATCTTTAGGGGTTCTGGGTAGTCGACACAGAAAATCACTCACGGTCATCGGTAACCATGTCAACCTTGCCGCCCGCTTACAGGGTCAGGCCGGGGCTAAACAGTTAATCATCGATGAAACGACTTTTCAGGCTATCCCTTATTACCAGGATTTGTTTAGTACCCGCAGTGTCTAGCTAAAAGGCTATTCCAGTGCCTTAAAAATCCATCAATTTGAACTCCAGTCATCCACTAACCTGGAACAACAGATTATCGAACTGCAGGACGATCCGACACTTTTTTAATATGCTAATTAGCAACATGACCTGATAGGTTAAAGTGGACCTGTCATACCGGTATACCTAAGTTAAGATATCCCGTTAATCTCCTTAATTCTTAATCTTCAGTTTTCTCGGCCGGAACCAGGTAGACAGGTACGGTAGATTTTTTTATCAGTTTTTCACTGGTACTACCCAGTAAAATCTGACTAATCATGCCCTTTCCATGTGATCCCGCCACGATAAAATTGGATGATAATTTTTCCACGCCATTCAAAATCATTTCAACCGTTTCACCCTGCACCATCAGCGCCTTGCAGGTCAGTCCCTGGTCACGAAATTGTTGCGCATATTTTTGCAAGTCCTTATGTTCTTTATGGAAACGCTGAGCAATTTGATCACGAATTTCAGATGGGTCGATGGCATACATCGCCGCCGGGTCATAATCATAAGTGATATGATCAGGATTAGGCTCAGCGACATGCAGTAAAATAACTTCAGCCTGCATACTGTCGGCCAGCATTCTGGATTGCTTTAGAACTTGTTCCGTAATGTCAGAAAAATCAATGGTAACTAAAATTTTCATGATGCAACCTCCAGTTATTATTTATTTTAAATTAGCCGCTTACAACCCTCAATGATATTAATCATAAAAGGGAACGATTACAGCTAAAGTTCAGTATATCGTCCGACATAGTTATGTAAACGTGACATAACAACATTTTGTACCTACAATTCGCCAAAATAGGAAAATCAGTCAATAATACAAGAGGAAGTTAAAATGGAATATTTTTTAGACGCATTCAGTAAATATGCAGATTTTTCAGGCCGTGCACAACGCAGGGAATACTGGATGTATATTCTTTTTTATATGCTGTTTTATATTGGATTAGCAATCATAGATGCATTCCTGGGAACCATGGTTCTGGCCGTTATTTTCAGCTTAATCATGCTGGTCCCCAGTGTTAGTATCGCAGCCAGACGACTGCATGATACTGGCAGAACCGGCTGGTGGCAGTTGATATCATTTATCCCGCTGATAGGCGTTATCATACTAATTGTGTTTTTAGCTCAGGATAGCCATGATAACAATGCTTATGGCCCGAACCCTAAACTCGCTTAAAAACCACCACAAATAATATCCTGATTACCCCAGAAATTCGGCTATTAATCATTTTTAATACAAAGAAAAGCTTTACTCTCGCTAAGGCGCCAAGAACGCTAAGAAAGGCTGCTTCAAGTTGATTAAGGCTCATATAAATAGGACTGGTTTTTCCTTTGCGTTCTTTGCGTCCTGGCGAGAAACTATATTTTCTGTTGTTTTTTTGATCATGGCTGAGTTACCGGGTTAATCAGTAATAATATTGATATAAAGAACCATTCGGCTTTAAAACAGGATCATTCACCACAAGTCTAAACCTGTTTAAATAGTGTTTATAGGCTATGCACAAAAATCAAGTGATTGACAAGTAACAAGGCCTGACACTATATTCTACGACTGCTTTATTTCAGCTCGGCATTTGCAAGGAGATTTAAAAGGGCCCGTCATCAAAAGTGAAGGGTCAGGAAATCAAGTCTGACCTTGTTAACTGACCCCATTAATTCACTATGAGTAGACTGGTTTAATTTAATGCGTGGCTATAATTGAGAGTTGCATAGCAATAGCGGTAGTCGCTTGCGCCGTGATTGGCAAAGGCATCCCCCGTATTACTACAACCCAGACGGCCCTCTAATCCGTTAACATCGTCGAACCATCCGCGTAGCCTCAGTTCTGCTTTAAGAAAGTTATTTCGAGTGGTATTATTAATAATTTCTTTACCCAGTGCCAGAGTAGATTTTAAAAAAAATTTGTCCTGTATTATCCCCGTAGCATAGCTGGTTTCCAGGTAATTCAGTTGCTGTTTATCAGGACTAAAATAGCCGGTGCCCGCCCAGTCTGATCGTATCTGTTTAAAAACCAGTGCGGTACTTAACCCTTCGATACGATTAGGAGAGTAAACAAGTTTTATCAGGCCGCCATGCTTTGTATTGTTATCTGTGAAGCTCTGATAGATGGCTGCACCAACCAGTGTGAACTCGTTGGCCACAGGTGCGTCGGCTGACAGGGTATATGTGTCCACCATGATCTTGTTGTTAATCGCAAGCAATGAGTCAACTATGCTTCTCTCCAGGCTGGCCTCCATATAATACGGCTTTAAGTTCGGCTGGCGATAGCTCAGGTTGAATGTTTCGGTGGACCAGGCATTGTTGTTGTAACTCATGATCTCTGAAGACAACATGCCCATGGGGCCAAAATTAAAATCCCCGCTGATACCAATTATAGAAAAATTCTTATCACTGTTTGACTCATCAAATGACCAAAGCCCGCCATGGATACCGATGTCGAGCTTGTCAAAGCTACCCGGTACTGATTTGATATAGCCTAGAATATGTTTTTTTTGTCTGACATCGTTATTGTCATCACTTATGAAATTCTGTAGCTTAATCGTATCCGCGTGCAGACATACTGGCAGAATACCTATAAACGCTATTATCGCTACCAATATTCGGCAATAAGTCATTACCATTCCTTCCTGGTGTTTATCAGTTCATAGAAATAACCCATTAAACTTGCCGGTGATAAAAGCAGTTGATAAAAAAGCATATAGCCAATTAAACCGAAATTATTTTTTCGCACCTTGAGTCCATATTTTTTAAATATTGAGGTTTGTTTTAGATACATAAAATAATTTATCAACATTGCTAGCGGCAGCAGAAATAATGTCATTACACCAACAATTGCATAATTGTTAAAAAATATCGCAAGTATCACGCCTGGAATAAAACCAAACAAAAATGCTGCATCTATATAGGGGAACATAAAATTAAAATACACAAAAGCCGAGTTCATTCTGGGTCTAAACAGGATGATTGGGTGGCTTTTGAAGGCCTCGATCAGGCCGCGCGACCAGCGTTTTCGCTGACGATAGTATGATCCATATTCTTCAGGCACATTAGTAAATACAAAGGCATTCTCCGCATACGAAACTCGCCAGCCAGCTGCTATGAATGACCAGGTTAAGACAATGTCTTCCCCAACAGTATCTGGCCAGCCACCGACAGCTTTTAAAGCATTGGTTTCATAAATTGAAAATGCGCCCTGTGCCACCAGCGTACCCTGAAATAGAGACTGGATACGCTTCACCACGGAAATCCCCTGATAGTAATCCCACTCCTGTAGCTTTGTAAGCCAATTCTTTCGTGAGTTACGAGCCAGCACTGTACCTGCTACGGCCGCAGTGTTGAAAGGCCCAAGCACCAAATTTTTTACAATATTCTCTAATGCGCCGCGAAATAAGTAGCTGTCGGCATCCAGAGTAATGACGTGCTCATAGAGAACATGCAGCAACCCGGTATTCAATGCTACTGCTTTTCCGGCATTTTTTTCCTTAACGATTACTTCTGCGTTGAATCGTGGCGACATTTCGCGTGCGATATAATCGCGTGCTATGGCGACTGTAGAATCTTTCGAGCCATCGTCAATAATAATCACCTGGATTGGTGCTGGGTAGACCTGTTTATTAATAGACTCCAGTGTTTGTTGTATGCACTCTGATTCGTTATACGCAGCGATTAAAATACTGATAGCAGGCAGCTCAATTGGCAGATCAAAATCCGGCCGACGGTCGAGTAATAGCCCCATCACGAGAAAAGCGTTAACAAATCCTGGGATCACCGCAATACCGGTGATCACCAGCCAGGCAAGAACGCTGCCAATAGATGACGATAGTTCAGATATCCACGGCAGTGCAACGTATATGCTAAACAGGCACCATATAGACGCGAATAGCACACAAAGCAGCATTTTATATTTTGTGGGAACATAGAGTTCTTCATGTTCGCCCTGAAATCCATCAGCGTTGATTTCGGGTGGGAATACTGATTGCTGTTGCAATTTCTTTCTGGGAGGTCTTGTTACTCGACTCAATTACGAATACCTTGGTGATGGAATCAACAGATTAACAGGTTGAGACTGCCTTAAGTTTGCAATAAGCACACCTATCAAAAAAATAGGACACCCATTAATTACCATTGACACTACCAGAACAAAAAAGTAATGTAAAACGATCATGCAATCGCAAGGAAAGCATCATGCCTAAAGTCAGGAAGGCTCAGGTTTCAATCGAAGCCACCCCATATTACGCTTCGCTCGTCGTGCTTTTTTATGTTGCAAGGACCCGCATTCAGGCCAGAAACAAATTAGTAAACTTGACCCGAAAGCCATAGATCAACAATCCTGAAACCTACTGCATTTTGCAGGTAACCATATGCCGATGAACTGCCGTTTAACCTGGAAAAATCATTTAAGTTCGAAAAGGTTGTGCAAGGGGTTGATGTGTATGGTCTAAGCCATTGATGGCTGTAGTTAGAGCAACGCAGGAGCAGTTACCGGGAAATAAAAAACACCGTAGTTTACGTCACGAATAGATATCACACCTTAAAATTTTCTGACTTTTTCAGCCCATCAAAAGATGTAGCTTATCTTTGATTTCAGGTTTGAATAAGTGGGCGTCTTATTTTTTATTCAATGCGCCGATTGTGACAGCAGATCAAAACCTTAGAAATGCATCAATTATTCAGACTATTTGGTAGGGCTATAACGCCCGACCTTGTGAACACACGAGCGCAACGTATGTTTTCCAACAACAGTCACTTAATGGCTTGCTCTGCCACCTTTTTAGTAATAACTAAAAACTCATCAATATCCTGGGCAGAATGACAATGCAACGGTGAGACTCTTATCGCACCTTGTAGATTAAATGATTCCAACATTCGCTTTGAATATAAACTGGTATTTACGCGTTCAAACACGGTCACACCGTGCTTACCATATTCTTTTACTGCAGTAGCAGGTTCTATATGCTTAAAGTTGATAGCTAGAATCAAATCTCGTTTTGTGAGGTCTTCATTGTCTAGATAAACATCAAGGTTCTGCATATCTCTTAAACCTGTTGTACTCACTGTGCCATTTAATAATCGAGCAAGTAAGGCGCGTTCATGCAAAGCAATCATCTGCATGCCTTTTACAAACTGATTGCGTTGCGCTGAATCATTCGTTTCATGTTGTCCTAACTCACATACGTAATTAATTATTTCACTAAACATTGCATACTGGGCAGGGTCAGAACTTCCTAAGTCCCAATATGCGCCTGGCTTACCTCGTAGTTTGTCATGCGGTAGCGCAGCGGCTCTATCAGAAAGCCAGGCTATACCCATGCCGCGATTACCAAAAAACTTATAGGGGGCAATATTGATACCATCGACAGAAATATTTTTCAGATCAATAACATCGTGGGGTGCATGCTGTACGGCATCGACTAAGATATACAAATCATGTTTGATCTTTCTTGCCTCAGTAACAATAGATTCAATATCGAGTTTAGCACCAGAGATATTAGAGGCATAAATCACACTAAGTAGTACTGTATTCTGATCAACTAACTTGATAATTTCTTCGACATCGACACTGCCAGTGGTTGCATTACTTTTTGCAACCCGAAGCTCACGCCTGGTTCGTTCGGCATTTAACTCCATCGCATCGTAAGATGAAGGATGCTCCAGAATCGTGGTCACCATATTGGAACCAGTCACATTATCAGAAATGACTCGCACCATATCAAACATCGCTTTAGAAGCAGTCAGTGCTGTGTAAACAGAACCATCTTCGACATTCAGCATCATCCTGAAATCCTGCTGACCCTTATCTTGTATACTCTGTAAATAGACTGCAGTGTCATGAATACGCTCTGGACAATCAGGCGTAGCGGCAAGCCGGGCATAAGCTTCAACGGATTTTATCAACCTAAAAGATCCACCAGCATTGTCAAAAAATAAGCGCCGACGACCATTTAAATCAACATCAACAAAATAAAAAGAATCTTTTACAGACTGCATCATCTCATCTGAAAAAAACTTACCTTCGTTTAAGTTTGGGGTTTTCATGATCACTCCTTCTAGAAAACTATTAAATCAGAATTATGCAGTCTCTATTATTATTCATCAATCTAAGTGCTATCAATAACAATCAATCGGGTCTGACACGAATACCGGTAAGTTAAGGCCTTTTGTCGTCATGCCCGTGTAGGGAGGGGAGGGTATCCATTTTATAGGCCTGCAGGCTCGTTGTGATGGATTCTGGCCTTCGTCAGAATGACGCTAGTCGCTTAACTTACCGGCATTGAGTCTGACCCTTTTGATTGTGTCTTATTTTTTAGCTCTACCACAATACTTCAATCACTCGCCAATTATCGTATGTGAAAAACTGACCAGTTGATCAGTCCAGATATAAGTCAGAATCATCAGCAGAGGGATAATACTGCAAAAACCACCTACAACCCATCGGATAAGCTTGTTGGCCTCATCAAGCTCCATAAAATACTCCACCACCAGACGTCCTTTTATGAAGGTCATTAATGCGATCACTACAGTAATCCAGAATCCGGGTTCGGCAAGCTTACCCATCAGTCCACCACCAAGTGTCAATAACATCAGTGCAAACCAGGCAATATCTATTTTTTGAAATATTTTTTTCATCTGTACTCCTCAGGGCATGACGTAAAATGCAGAGAAGATCATCAGCCAGATCAAGTCGGTGGCATGCCAGTAACTGGCAAATGCCACCAGTCCATCATGATTTTTTGTGCTGTAACCGCCAAAGTGTGTTTGTGCCATCACCCACAGCAGTCCAAGAATCCCCCAACTGACATGCACCAGATGATTGAATGTCAGGTAGTAATAGGACATTTGAAAGGCGTCTCCATTGCCGGTCAGGCCCTGTGAGATGTTCCAGCGGATTTCCATAAATTTGATTAATGGATAGCACACTGCGGTAAAAAATGCCGCTGTTAACCAGTGGAAACTTGTTGTTGTTCGGCCGAGGCGCATGGATAACACAGCCCTGGCTATGAAAAAGCTGCTGGTAACCATGATCACTGTATTGGCGGTACCAGCCAGTACCGATAACTTTTGCGGACCCTCTAGAAATAATTGGGGGTTATTGGCGCGGGCAAAAAAATAGACGATGAACATCAGCAGAAATTCGGTGAATTCGGCAAAAATACCTACCCAGATGGCACGGTTGCCCGGTATTCCCGGGTTTTTTTCAGCTGAACTGTCTACCGGTCTGTTTTCTTGCTGTGGAATAATCTGTGAAGGGGCAATGAGAGTGATCCTTGATTAATTATATTGGTATCTGAGCATGTCGTAAAATAGCTGTCAATGTGATAGATCAGCTGGTTTTAATTCGACCGATTATTGGTGCCAATCAGGTCCGGCAGACCAGTGAGCAGCTGGGCAAGTGCCAGGTGCATGGCATAAAGCGCTGTGCGGAATTTTTCTCGACAGCTAGAACTCCTCAGTTTCAAATTTTAAACCACAGAGCCTGAAAATTGTCTGAATTTTTAAGCTCATAACAAGATGTTGCTTATCTTTGATTTTAGATTTCAATTAGTGGGTGTCTATGTTTTTTCCAATATTTTACCTTGCCTCTTTTTACTTTGGTTCTGGCATTTTCCTGGATAATGCTTCGATAAATTTAGGGTCAAAATCATGACTGCCCAAAGCATGTGACTTTTTAACTATTTCCCACGCCTTTGTATAGTTGCCCTCCAAATAAAGAGAGCGTGGCCAATCACGATACGCATTGTCATAATGCGGATCTAATGTCAACGCTGTGTTAAATAACGAATTGGCTTCCCGAAAGTACTCCTTAGACTTTATTTTATCGGTTGCAGTAAAACCCTTTTTTGAATATGCCCTAGCTGTATCTGTAAGTAACCGTGGCTTTTCTCCATTATCATCAATAAGCGATAAGGCTTTGTTATAGTGGATAATAGCTCCATCAGTATTTTCCTGCGCCCATAATAGGGCACCAAAACCCCAATATGGTTGATAATAATTCGGGTTCAATAACCAAGATTGGTTAAATCGCCGCATGGCATTTTCAGTGTCACCCTTGAAATGTCTCCAACCTTCTACAGCAAATTCTTTACTTGCCTTCTCTCGTGTACCCGAATTAGCTACAACTGATTTGATAAATTTCTCGTCAGATTTCTTTTGTGCTGCTGATTTTTCTATGTCTGGATACCCATACATGGGGATCAGGTTGATTGGGGGAGTACTACTTTGCGGCCCAATAGCAGACGCACATGATGTCAAAATTATTACAGTCATTATGGCTAACAGAATATTTCTGTGATTCATGTTACTTCCTCATTGTTTGAAGGCTAACGCCCGTATCAGCGGAAAAAGTGCGAGCGCAGCGGGCACTTTTCCCGACTGTATGCAATTATTATACGATACATCCAGACGTGTTCATCACGATTTAGACTTCAATAAATCACGTATTTCCGCTAACAATGTTTCTTCCGCCGAAGGTGCTGGCGGTGCCTTTGGCGCCTCCTCTTCTTTTTTCTTTAACGTGTTAATTCCTTTAACAAGCATAAAAATCGCAAATGCAATGATAGAGAAATCAATAACGGTTTGAACAAACGCCCCGTAGCTTATAACGACTGCGGGCGCTTCGCCTACAGCATCTTTAACGACAAATGCCAAATCAGAAAAATTTACGCCACCTAACAGCACGCCAATTGGAGGCATTATTACACCTGAAACTAATGCTGTAACAATTTTACCGAATGCGGCACCAATTATGATACCTACCGCCATGTCAACTACATTTCCTTTTACCGCAAAATCTTTAAATTCTTTCATCATGCTCATGGTCTTGTCCCTCTCAATGTTAATAATTAAAGTTACGTTATTATTTCAAGTTGTTTGAATTTCCTGCCCCTCTTTTTTTAGATGATAATTTAAATTGTATTACGTTGAAGCTGTACGAGCGGAGCGTTTTTGCGTAGCTCCGAACAAGCGACTTGTTATATTGCGGTGATAATTGATGCCACATTCTTGCAGCGGTGTTTATGAGGGTTACCAGAAAAAAGCCTGCGATATAAACTGACTGCGCTGAATAGCGACTTATTATTGCTACCTTGTTTTGACTGGCACCATTCATGGCGATTCCCTTTCAACGATTACTGTACTTTATTCTTTGGCACTTTTTGTTGCAACTACTACCGAACTAAAAATTATTATTATTTAACTGCACTATTTTTAATCTGATTGTAAGAATTATGTTTGCAGTGACGTGAACCGCTCTTCAGTCAGCTAACCCCGCAATAATCGGTTGGCACTGCGGAGCGCTTTTTGGTGTAAATTGAGAGCGAAGCGAACTACACCAAAAAGCATGGAGTAGTGACAATCCGAGTTGATTGCCTTGTTAGTTGCCTCGTGCTAACATTTGTGCACACACACCAACAAAGGCCTTTTTTATGGATACTAGAATTCAATTTCGAGTTGATGAAGAAACAAAACGCCTGGCCCAAAAAATGGCTGAAAGTCAGGGTCGCACACTGAGCGATGCTTGTCGAGACCTCACAGAACAACTTGCTGATCAACAGCGTAAAGCTGTATCTCATGATACCTGGCTAACTGAACAGGTAAATCTAGCTTTTGACAAGCTTGATACTGGGGGATCTGCTTTTATTGAGCATGATCAAGCTAAATCAAGAATGACGGAACGCAAAGCCAAAATTCGTGGTAGAGGTTAATTGGTGATTTACTGGGAAGAAGAGTCTCTCAACGACCGCGAAAAGATATTTGAATTTCTTTATGAATTTAATCCTGCAGCAGCGGAAAAATCTGATGAAGTGATTGAGAAAAAAGTAGAAAACTTGCTTCTACATCCGTTACTGGGCGTGGAACGTGAAAGAATAAGAGGTCGATTGCTAATAATCCCTGAAGTGTCAATGATCGTATCCTACTGGGTTGATAATTCAGTAATCCGCGTTATGAGAGTGCTCCACCAGAGACAAAAGTTTCCGACGAAATAGCAACTAACGACCAAATCAGCTGTGCAGCAAAATGGCGTGCCATGTTTGCTGCATCCGCTGAATATGACTTGGTAGATTATTTGATAATATACGTGCTATGGAGGACATGTAATTAGTTTTTTTAATCCCAAATAGTTCCAGATTTCCCGTTATTAAATTTTCCATCACTGCAGATACTTCCTTCTGAGTTTTGCTTGTAAATTGTATAAGGAAGAAAAATTGTATCAGTTATCAAACTAAATGGAGCATCCACTATTGTAATTAAAATTCCCTTTGACCATTTTAGACTACATAAATTATATGCTTTCCCACTGTATACTCGAGGAATATCTGAACATCTCGAACAATCATTTTTCTCCTCTTCAAACCCCTGAGACCAACGTTCAATTAAGAAAGCAACTACACAAGCCGGTATTTTAAATACGGGTGACCAGCCATACTATGCGCCATTCATGCACAACTCATTATCAAAATCAGGATGCGATAGGTATTGATTGTTCCTGCTATCTTTATATATTTCTACCTGTTATGGGGGACATCTCGAGTAGACCGGAAGAGCAAAGGGGTTGAGTCATTCACCAGTTATTTAGCTGTTTGCCAATTTCTTATCATATGGATAATTCGTTAGGCCGTTTACACAAACAGCTTAGACCATAGATTTACCTGCCTGTAACCCGGTTTTATTCATTACTTTATGCCTGTTGGTTGACTCTAGTCAATATCGCTCGCTGTTAAATCTGCGATATTATCGGGCATGGTTTAATAACTGGATAACATGCAGATGATTACAATAGATGAACTGATGACATCTAAACCTTTTACTTTATCTGAAAACGACTCCGTTGAAGATGCAAGGCGAATTATGACCGAGAAGCATATTCGTCATATTCCAATCACTGATGATAATAAAAAGTTGCTCGGGCTGGTTACTCAGCGGGATGTGCTGGAAGCGACACACCCTGATGCTGATAACAGTAATATAAAACTATCAGATATCATGATTCGGGATGTCAGTGTTATTCATCAATCCAGTTCTGTACGTCAGGCTGCCATATTTTTAAGATCACATAAATACGGCTGTTTACCTGTTGTCTCTAATAATCGCCTGGTAGGTATTATCACTGATACTGATTTTATAGACATTGCCATCAATTTACTTGAGCAGGTAGAAATAACCGAAGACACAACAGACGATATCGATTACGAACCAGATGACATGGATGATATCGACCTGCCAACACTTGATGAAGAGTTTTAAACTGATAGAAAGTAAATTTTTTAGTTTGCCCTGATGCTATGGAATCAGGTTTACTGCTGACTAATTTCATCAAATTTTCCATTAGTCAGTTTTTTTAAGTCTTGCGGGTTTAATTCGATTTCCAGACCGCGCCTGCCGGCACTCACGTAGATAGTTGAAAATTTTTCTGCTGATGCATCTATTACTGTTTTGAGCCGTTTCTTTTGCCCCAAAGGGCTGACCCCTCCCAGTACATAACCGGTCATTCGTTCTACATCTTTTTTTTCTGCCATTACTGCTTTTTTGGCTCCGGCGGCTTTTGCCAGGCTTTTCATATTTAGCATGGCGCAGACTGGTACTAGTGCGACAGAAAAATTTTTAGCGTCGAGACAAACAACTAATGTTTTAAAAATCTGGTTTGCAGACACACCTGTTTTCTCCGCTGCTTCATTGCCATAGGATTGTGTATTTTCATCATGCTCGTACTCGTGTACCTTAAACTTAATCTTTGCTTTTTTAGCTTCGTTGATTGCGGGTGTCATTTAAATACATTCCGGTCTATTTAATACACAATAATTTTCGCTGGATAAATTTTCGACCTGGATGGTGACGTGCTCAATATCAAATTTATCATGTAATTGTTGTTGCGCTTGCAACAGAAAATCATTATCAATTTTTTCATCTGTTGTTATCAGGTGCACGGTTAACGCGGTTTCGGTAGTACTCAATGCCCATACATGCAAGTCATGAATTTCTGCTACATTTTTCAAACCGGTTAAATAATTTTGTATTGCTAAAATATCAGTGCCCTGCGGAACACCGTCTATCGAAAGATGAATAGACTCTTTCAATAAATTCCAGGTACCAATCAAAATAACTAACACAATTAACAGACTGAGAACCGGATCTAACCATAACCAGCCAGTCAGTAATATTGCCACACCGGCAATCACCACTCCCAGTGAAATTCCAGCATCGGCTGCCATGTGCAAATAGGCAGCACGTATATTTAAATCATGCTTCTGGTCCTTCATAAATAACATTGCTGTCACTGTGTTTATGACTACTCCGATCGCCGCAACGCCTATGATTATTGCTCCTTGTACCGGTTGCGGGTCGAATAAACGTCCGAATGCTTCCCAGCTTATACCACCGAGTGCAACCAGTAATAAAATAGCACTCGACAGAGAAGCCAGTATCGTTAAACGGCGCAATCCGTATGTCCTTTTTTCAGTGGAATGTTTAGCAGCCAGCCTGTTGGCTCCCCAGGCCAGTAACAAACTGATTACATCACTTAAATTATGGCCGGCGTCAGCAATCAATGCCAGCGAGTCGGCAAAGATTCCAAAACTCGCTTCAATAATAACGAATACAATATTCAGGCTGATGCCTATCGCAAAGGCCTGATTGTAATTGTTTACATGATGACTGTGATCGTGTGACATTTAAAAAATCTCAATATTATGGAACAGATAATACAGCGCAGTTACACAGATCATCACTTTCAAATGCGGTCATATCACCCGCTTTTAAGCCCGGAACTGGAAACAGGCGAACAGTTAATGGCTTATTTAATCGAAACGCCATGGTACCTGTATCTCGCATTAGTGCGCTTATTTTTTGTATGCTGGTATCACCGGGTATAGGCACCGTATCCAGACCGATTCCGCACACAGCGCTATAGGTTAATAGCGAACGAATATCAAATTCATTATTTATAGTACCTTCAGCTAAACCCGTATCTTCGGTTAACGCCAGCATTAACCCTGAAAAGCCGACCAGTTCAACATTTTGAATCGACTTAAATACTCTGGTCAGTAAAGATGAAGCTTCAACTGTACCGGAGGCACCAAAGTATTCAATTCCCATTCGTTTATAAACATCTACCATACTGGAACAGTTTTTTGAAGGAGCTGCAGAGCTGTCGATGCCTGAAAATATGAAATTTTCATTATTAAAATCTTTCACAATATTATTGATATCATCAATATGATATTGAAGCCCGCTGGTCATTACCTCGTAATAACCTTTAAAACGATCATTATGATTCTCATCGGTGGCACTATTATTATATTCATCCAGTACCTTGACCAGTAGATCAGGTGTTTCCAGACCGATAACAAAACGATTTCCAAGTCCTTTACGATGGTAACTGGCCGGGAAATAGGGTATTAACGGGTCACAGTTAAAATTAACCGTGAAATTAAAATTCCCCTCTCCCCTGTCGGTTATTTTACTGATTCTAATAACGGCTTTGGCTGATTCTGTAATCAGCTCGTTATCAAGTACTGAAAATTCATCACACGATACATTCACACAGGCATTACATAAATCACCATAATGTTTAATTAAATCCGGTAACAGGGAGATTTCATGTTTTGTTGTTGCTTCTCCAATGGCAAACCTGATTCGTAAACCCGGTAATTCCAGTTTATTCAATATCTGTGTAATGGTTTCAAGATCGGCCTTCGCTTCGTTGAGGCTGCTGGTATTCAGGTATTCACCAAATGGATTTGTCACAATGCGTATCGATTGAACATCATAACCCTGCTGCATAAATTGCTGCGATAATTCTGTACAGAAATTAGCTGCTTTTGAAATAGACTTTTTCCAGTCCTTTTTTTGTTCACTCATGACCAGAAAAGTCGTTATTGTTCTTACACGACAAAACTGTTTATTTTTATAATTCATATAAAACCACTTAACTTATTTTGCTAATCAGATAGTAACCGTTGTTTATATTTTTTTCAGCTTTTCTGGCATTCCTCAATTATCCGCTGAATTGTATTTTTCCCGTCATAATTGATCTGTATTATATGACGCGCTTTTCTCTCCACGGTGCCGCTTTCGTTATTTTTTGTGAATCACATCAGGACAACCATGAATAAAACCACTCTAGCTGACAATAATATTCAGATTTTCAGGCAACAGGATATGTCTTCAAACCCTGCTCCACTTGGATTAATGGGTTTCGGCATGACCACTGTACTATTAAATTTTCACAATGCCGGTATTTTTGAACTGGGTTCGATGATTTTGGCCATGGGGTTTTTCTATGGCGGATTTGCTCAAATTATTGCCGGATTGATGGAATGGAGGAAAGGCAATACATTTGCCACTACCGCTTTTACCTCTTATGGTTTTTTCTGGATGTCACTGGTCATGCTGGTTGTGCTACCAAAAATGAAACTGGTGGAAGCTCCTCAAAAAGAAGCCATGATAGCTTATTTAATTATGTGGGGTGTTTTTACCGGAGTGATGTTTATAGCAACACTACGCATAAACCGTGCGTTACAATTTGTATTCGGTTCCCTGACCTTATTGTTTTTTTTGCTGGCACTTGCTGATTATAGTGGTAGCCAGACGATAAAACTGATTGCCGGATACGAAGGTATTATCTGCGGCTTTTCGGCTATTTATACTGCATTGGCCCAGGTGTTGAATGAAGTTTACGGAAAAACAGTCGTGCCCATTGGTCCTTTTAACAAGTAGATGTTTATGCTCTGCTTCTGTAATTTTAAAGGGAGGTAACCCAATGCCGTTAAGTTAAGCGACTCGCGTCATTCTGGCGAAGGCCAAAATCCATCACAACGAGCCTGCAGGCCTTTAAAATGGATACCCGCCTACGCGGGCATGACGACAAAAAAACCTTAACTTAACGGCATTGGGAGGTAACCTAAAAAAACCCGGTAACAAAAGTTCTTACCTTCGTTGATTGATTTAATGTTGACTTACCTCAAGATGTCTTCATATTTTTTATAGATGAGTTAATATCTGTCCTGGAATTATATATTCTGTATTGAGCTGTAAATTTCTGCAATAAATCTGATCAAGGGACAAAAAATGACAGAAAAACAGGCCTTCTGGACTTCGCTTCCAGGCATTCTGACCGGAGTTGCCGCAGTTATCACTGCAGTGACGGGATTATATATCGCCATTTTCAATTTCACTCCTGAGGCATCTGGTGGCATGTCCGGCGATGAATCTATCAATCAACCAATGGAAGGTGATGACCCACTGGTTTCTACTTCTGTTAATACGCAGGCTGGCTCCTTAAAGCCAGCTACAGCAAAAATAAAACGTGAATTGAATGAACAGGACTTTATTTCCTTCCCAAAAACCGGCCCGCTGGTTGTCTGCGAAAACTTTCAAACAGTTAATACGCATAACAGCCTGATGTCCTGGTCAAATTATTATCATCAGCAAATAGTAGATGGCAATAATACGAAGCCCGATGATGCCTGCAACAAAACTATTGGATACCGCGGCATGGCCCATTGTCTCGAACCGGATAATCAGCAAACTCGACAGGACTTACTGGAAAGTCTCGCTCTGTGCCGTAAACTGGGCTTTGAAGCTCACCAGGTTACTCTAGATTAATTTATCAGGCGATCCAGCAAACCGGATACTCTTAAAGTTTTCTTTTTAATCGTGCTTTGTATGATCGATTCACTACCCCAGATTTCAACTGAGTCTGCCGCTCGTGTAATACCCGTATAAAAAAGTTCACGAGTCGATACGGCTGTTTCAGAGTAGGGCAGTATCAATAAAATATGATTGAATTCAGAGCCCTGAGATTTGTGTACCGTCATGACATAAGCCGTTTTATTTTCAGGACACTGGGATAGCGAAAGGCTTCGATATTCTCCCGCTGATAATTCAAAAAATACTTTTAACTGACCCTGTTCATCCGGCCAGATAATACCTATATCTCCATTGTGAATATCGTATTGATAGACATTGCTGGTCATCATCAACGGTTTTCCCTGGTAAAATTGAGACTCGTTATCTATACCCTGTTGAACTTTTACATAAGTTTCTATTTGACCGTTAATGGTGTCTACGCCCGTCGGCCCGTTCCATACCGCAGATAAAATCTGGTATTGATGAAATAGTTTAAAAACCTGTTGTAACGAGTCAGCGTTCATCATCGGTATATAAGTTTTTTCAGCCTGTTTTTTTAACATAGCCGGTAACTCCTTTTCGGTTGGCTGCCTCCAGCTGATGGTTGAAAAAAGATCGGTCGACTTTAACTGTTTTATGCAGGACTTACTTTCCCCCAGATTTATTGATTTGGCTAGTAGTCCAATTCCTGAAAACTCATCAAAACGATGACTTTTCTGTAACACCACAACATGATCGGCTAATACATATTTTGAATGATGTACTGGCACATCATAATCTAAAACCTGACTGACCCAATTTCGTTGATCCTTGTTAAATTCTGTTTGTATCAGGCCGCCGCATAAATCTGCAAAAACACTACCAGCTTCTACCGATGACAGTTGATCTTTATCTCCCAGTAATATCAGTTTACTGTGTGGTGGTAACGCACAACAGATGGCTGCCATCATCTGCTGATCAATCATCGAGGCTTCATCCAGAACCAGTACATCACAGGCCAGCACATTATTTTTATGGTGACGCGGCCGGTGGGTAAACCTGTGTATGCCCAGTAAACGATGCAGAGTAACTGCCTCGACAGGAATTTGATTCAGAATTGCATTATCCAGTTGCATTGCACCACGCAACTTTAGAATAGATTCTGATAAACGTGCTGCCGCTTTACCGGTCGGTGCTGCCAGTTTTATATCAAGCTTTTGATTACCTTTCTGTTGTTGAATTAATAAGGCCAGAATTTTACTGACTGTCCAGGTTTTACCGGTACCCGGCCCTCCGGAAATTATACTGAGTTGATGTCGACTGCTGATAACTGCAGCAAGCTTCTGATAATCCAGTTGCTTTGATTTTCCAAATAATGAATCGAGTAAGATTAAGCTTATTTCAGATTCATTCACCTTAGACATTGTTAACAGGCGATCACTGATATTTTTTTCGTTATGATAATAACGGTTAAGATAAAGTTTTTTATTTTCCAGAATTAGCGGCTTTTGCTGATTTTCTCTACCCACAACTTCACTAGAGTTTATTTTTTGTAAAAGGTCATCGCCTTCGGGGCATTCCGTCCAGCCAAGTTCCCTGCATTTTCTATTAACCGAAGAAATTTCGAGGCACACATTTCCATGACTTAATTCAATATTCACCAGTACGCTTAGCCATAAACAGAGCTCTGTCGAATTTATGATCGTATCATCTATAAATCGTGCCAGAGCATAATGGCTATAATCCAGCCTGTTTTCTGAGACCAACTTTTTTATGCTGGAAAGATTATTCATTACTAAATAATCCATCAAGTTGCTGAATGACAGTTAATGGCGGTTTATGAAAATAAATCCCATATTTGCTGTCTGAAGAACTGGACATGCCTCTAAGGAATAAGTAGTAAACACCACCAAAATTTTTATCATAATCGTAGTTTTTAATTCTCTGTTTTAGGAAGCGATGTAATGCCAAAGTATAAACAAGGTATTGCAGATGATAGTGATGGTCATACATGGCTTCATTACAACTTTGCTGTGTGTAAAATTCTTCGGTTGCGCCGAGGTAATTACTCTTGTAATCAGCAATAAAATACGATCCATTAAATTCAAACACCAGATCGATAAAACCTTTTAGAAAACCGTTAACAGTTGAAAAAGTAAACTTCTGCTGTACACGGCTATACTTATGTTGATGCAATAAGTCATTCAATCTGTCTGCCTGAAAATTTTTACTCGACATATAAAATTCCATTTCACTGATTTTCTGTTGTGGTTTTAACTGCGACAGCTTAAAACCCTGCAGTTCACAGTTAAGTATATCTGCCATCCATGCTGACAGGCTGGCAATCCATTTTTCATCAAAACCATATTCACTACATTTCTGTTGAATCAGCTGCTCATCTATCACCCGGTCGAAACACTGGTTTTCCAGTATATCGTGCAGGAAATTACCAGCTTTGGCACCTTTATAAAAATTAAATCTATTCAATTCGTTGGTATCAACTACTAACTCATTTTCGATTTGTGGATAAATTACTGCATCGTAATCAGGTCGATCAATTTCCACAGTTAAACCGCTGGATGCTATCTGGCTATAAGAACTTATGCGCCATTGTTGCTGAATAACCCTGTTAAAATTTTTAACTTCTGTTTGCTTTACCGGTAATTTTGTTTCAGAATTTTTCTGTGTATCTATATCACCTTCCTGTGTATCGGTAAATTCAACATGTTGCTGCTGTACATTTAAGGCTTCGAAAGGCTGGCGTAATCCAGCTGCATCAGTTATATCCAGATCCTGTGGATAATTCATTTTTTTAATGTTGTTACTAAATAAACAATGTGCGATAGCGCTGCTACCGGCTCCTTTAATATGACCCCAACCCAGATAACAACGATAAATACCACGTGTGATTGCCACGTAAAATAGTCTGATTTCTTCTGCCAGATTTTCCTGATGCCACTGATCGCGCTGCGCTTCATCCAGAATCATCAGTTTTTTATTACCCTGTTGGTCATGATAACTATAACTATCCGGCTGATAGCGGGTGCTTTTTACAGCCCACATAAATGGTAAAAAAACAATCGGATATTGCAGTCCCTTGCTCTTATGTATAGTCACAATTCTTACCAGGTCACTGTCACTCTCCAGACGCAGCTGATGCTCTTCATTCTCTGCATTATCTTTTACCTGTTCACGTTGTTGCATTAACCAGTGCAGAGCCTGACTAAAACTAGCATGTCTGCTTGCCTGTTGCTGCAATAATTCTACGATATGCATCCAGTTGGTTATTCGACGTTCACCATCCATATACTGGCTGGTTTTTTGCAGGGTGTTCTGATCGTCCATCAATTTGAAAAATAACGACAATATTCCCTTTCGTTGCCAGTGCTGTTGATACTCTTTCATTTTGTCCAGCATCTTCACCAGTTGATCATTATCTTTTTGCAAATGGTAAATCTGCCTGGCATTCCAGCCGAATAAATCCGTACTTAACAGGCTGCATAAACGCCTGATATTTGAAGGTTCAATTATCACTTCAAGTAACAAACTAATTTCACGTGCCTGGTCGGTAGCGAACACAGAGTCGCGCAATATCAATGCACAGCTGATACCCCGTTCTGCCAGTTTGTTTTTCATAATGGCAGCCTGTCTACCGGTTTTTACCAGTATGGTTAAATCTTTCGCTTCAACCGTTTGCCCATCCAGTTGCATTGTTTTCTGATTAAGCAGACTGGCAATTTCACTGGCACACAAATCAGCAAAATAATCAGTAGCCTTTCCTTTCGATAGTGGCTTTTCTGTGTAAGGATGTATCCAGCTTACCAGAGGAGTAACAGACTGATGATTATTGGTGATGGTTTTGGCTTTGCTGGTATTAGCTTTACTATTGGCAAATTTAATTAACTGATCGAAAATAAATGCATTTTGATTAGTTTCAAAAATATGATTTATAACATTGATATAGTCTACGCTAGAACGATAATTTGTTTGCAGAGTGAAATGATTTTTTGTTGACTGCTTGGCCTGTTGATAGGTAAAGACATCAGCGCCACGAAAGCTGTAAATTGCCTGTTTAGGATCGCCAATTAAAATCAAAGCTTTGGCTGACTGGTTATCATTGTTGCCTTGATCGATCTGGTAAAGCATTTTAAAAATATGGTACTGTTTATGATCGGTATCCTGAAACTCATCCACCATCGCTAAAGGATACAGTTCATTTATTTTTTTTATCAGTGAAATATTATCGACTGTTATGACATCACTTAATTGAGAAATCAGGTCATTAAATGAAATATTCTGTGCATTTAATTTGGTTTCACTAACTGTCTTCTGGACGCTTTCAGTTGCATCTAATAAAATCTGTAATTTTTGCTTTAACAGCCATTGCTGATGTAACTCATAAAAATTTTCTGCCTGTTCGAAAAAAGGTAAATCGATCCTGTCATCCAGTGCATCTTTCTTAAGACAGCTAGCTAACTTGCTGCGGGTTAACAGGTTCCATTTTTGTGGAATGTTGTACGGAATGTTATGTGATATCAAACCCTGCACTTCCTGCAGTAATATTTTTATGGTTGCGGGCTGCACCATATTGCGTTTTAAAGCAGGGCTATCGATTAAAAAGGTTTCAATTTTTTCAACCGAATTTTTCCAAAGTTCAGATAACAGCTGCCAGTTCTGTGCAGATTTTTCAAATACCACTTCTGCATCATGTTGCTGAACACCTTGTTGTATCGTTAGTTCAAAGCCTAACAGTGCTTTAACATCATTTAATAAATCATCAGGGCCTTTCCAGTGGCTGAATATCCAGCGTAATTTATCAACTTCAGTATTGATTATATGCTTGCGCCAGTAATCCCTGATTGCACTCTGCTCCATTTCTTTTTCATCGGCAATAATTTTTGGCTGTAACAGTGAATTAGTTTCTACCGGAAAAATATTTAATACACGCTGACAAAATCCATGAATCGAGTAAATAGCGGCTTCGTCAAAATTAATAAGTGCTTCCTGCAAGGCAAAAATTGCTTTTGCATCATTTCGATACTTTGCAAATAATTCATCGAACCCAGTATTTTCCAGTTCTGAATTCGACAGGTAATTCCACACTTCATAAACCAGCTCACGGATTCTGCCTTTTAATTCCTGTGTTGCCGCATTGGTAAAAGTGACCACCAGTAATTGATTAACTTTATAACCCGTTTCTAATAAGCAACGAACGTAGAGATGAGTAATGGTATATGTTTTACCGGTGCCTGCGCTGGCTTCAATTAAAGATACTCCATGCAGTGGATGAGATTTTAAATCAACGACAGATGCCTGCTTCACTTTTTTTCCTCCAGCCTGTCTACCAGAGGTTGCATATACAATGCAGAGTTTTCGAAAAATTCCTGAGAGAAGTTATAAGCACCATGCGCTGAGTTTTTAAGACTGGTTTTTATATATATATCCTGAGCTTCATAAAATGTACTGTATTCATCTATCTGCCACAGTGCTTCAATTTTTTCTAATGCGCTGTTTGCATCTTTTGCTTTGACTATTTTTTCATATTCATAGGCTGTGTCGACATAAAATTCCAGTGCCTTATTCTTTCCTTTATTAAAGCCGTCCACCAGTTGCAGCATTATCTCTATGGCTTGCTGTTTAGTTAAAACAGGAAGGCTTGCTAATTTTACTTTTTTGTATTGATCCTTGTAATAAAATTCACAAAATTCTATTTTTTCCAGAGCACATAAAAAGCAATGTTGTATCCAGTATGAAAACACATGCTTTCCTTTCAGAGTCGACTGGTTAAGTTGTAATAAACCCTGCTCTGAAAACGAGTTTACCCGACCGCTGATTTCAATATTCTGCAAGATCAGGTTTCCATCAATAAAGGTCAACCCCGAAAATTCCGGATGAGTGGAAATTTGTTGATAATCTGCATTTACTTTCTGGAACATCTCATCATATTGTATGAGTCCACTATTCTGTTCAGCCAGTTCTCCACTATTCAAATATTTAGCACTTTGTACATCTTTTTTCTCAAATAGTTCTGTTAGTAACTTTTGATTAAGTGCATATTTCTGTAATGGGTCCAAAGTAAATATTTCATCATCCTGAATACCTTCTTCATATTCATCCAGTGACATATTCAGACGAAACTGCATAAAATACCTGGCCGGATTTTTATAGAAATTGATCAGTTCATGAAGCCCGATGGTATGATCATCATCTGTTGATTGTATGAATTGAGAAAATGCTTCTAATGGTTTCTTTTCTACTTTAATTTGCCATTGCCGTGCATAACTTCCCTGCTCAAAATTTTTGTTTCCAAATGCCTGTAACGCCGTTTTTATGATCGGAATTCGGTATCCTGTATTTTGTTCAACATAATCCATTAATTCAGTAACCACTACTGAAGGCTCTATCGATGTGTCATCTTTTTTATTCTGCCCGACATAACTGATATAAAGTCGTTGTTGAGCAGACAGCAGAGACTGTAAAAACATATAACGGTCATCTTCCCTTCTCGATCTATCTCCTTTTTGTGGATTCATGCTAATCAAATCCAGTTGCAGTGGAATTTCATTGCGTGGAAAACGATCATCACCCATACCAATCAGGCATACTATTTTAAACGGCAAGGTTCTCATCGGAATCAGGTTACAGAAATTCACACCACCTGAAAGATAATAATGGTGAGCCGATCCCTGCGTGATGGCATTTTGTAAAATATGATGGATTAACCTTGCATCCAGTTTTTCTTCAAATTCTGCCAGATATGCCTGTTGCTGCCATTTTGCTATTTCATCTCTCAATGGTTTTATCAACCACTCTTCATCATCATCAAGATCCAGCAAGGAATTTATCAGTTCATTAATATTAAGTTGCCATGACTGCAATTCAACAGCCACAGATAATCGTTTAGACCAGAAAAAAAGCTGATCCAGTAACTTCTGTAATTGTCCGAGTACCTGGTAATCCGACTGACTCATGACTGAATCCGACGCGACACTAGTTGCAAACAGTTCAACTTCATCATTCATGATGTAAGCTGTTAATAGCTGATTGATGCCATGCATCCAGGTATTTAGGTTATTGCTAACAACATCCTGGTTTGATTGCTGCAACAGGCCTAATGCCTGTTTATGCTTTTTATCCAACCCCCAGTGAATATGATTACTGCTTATCCAGTAACGAATTATCTCTACCGCTGTATCATCCAGCTTAAATTGACGTTGCACAGCCGGTAATTCAAGCCAGCTGATAATTTCATTGGCGGTAAATCGGCTCGACGGTAAATTTATCCAGTCCAGAATTGCCTGTAACAATGGAGTTGTGGACAGGTCATTATGATCTGAGATGCTAAAAGGTATTCTTTTGTTATCATCCTGTTGACCAAATACCGCTTCAACATAGGGGGCTAATGTATTGATATCCGGGCACATCACAACGATATCATGTGCCTGTAAATTGCTATCTTCCATCAACATATCCAGTAAACGGTCATGTAAAACCTGCAGTTCACGTAATTCACTGTAACAACTGACTATCTGGATGGAGTTGTCAGGCTTCGTTTCATGTTCAGGCGGAGATAAAGAGAGCTTTAAAATGTCGTATTTAATTCTATTCAGTAAACTATCGGGCTTAATTTCAGTAAATTCTTCATTATCAATTGTTGCATACTGACCATCATACAATTGATCGATATAGTCCCTGCCCTGTTTACCCAGCGACGCCAGTAACTCATTTTCTATATAGAGATTTTCACCTTGTTTAAGCTGTTCTTTCCTGCTCTGAATATCACCCCAGTAGTGTTCACATGGGTTCAAATTAAATATATGTACCTCAATGTGCTGCCCCAGTGCAGCTAAAACATTAAGATATAAAGGCGACATAGCCGTTATGGCAAAAATAAATAATCGATCGGGTAATTCTGTCAAATCAGCTTCTGACGATGATAAATGTTGTACCAGCCTGGTAATCAGGTCTGCACGGTGAGGCTGTTTAGTTTGAGCTCTAATAAGCCTCCATAAATAGGCCTGCCAGGCTTCTGTCGAAGAGTTAGTTTGACTGCCACTTTCCCATTGTTTGATCATTTTTGGACGATAAACCAGGTACTGATCAAACAGGCCGGTCAGTTTCTCGGCCAGCTGGAAGCGATTTAAAATTTTCTTTTCATCGGCCAGGTAGTTTTTCAGTACGATCAGTTGTGGGTCATCTCTATGTTGATGCAATAAGGACATCAATTGCCAACGCAGAACTTCACCGTCAAAAGCCGACAGGCTATCTATATCTTTAAACTGGGTAAGAAAAATATCCCAGATAAAGCGCGATGGGAGCGGAAAATGTAAATTAGCGGCTATTCCGCAGGACAGGCTTATTTGCTGTTGTAACCAGCGTTTCATACCCGGGTTTTGTACCAGAATATGCTCCGCTTCTAAAACCGATGAATTATCGCTTTGCAATTTCTGCAAAAGAATTTTAGTTAGTTTTGTCAGGCTATTACTGTGATGAATAAGTAGCATTTTATGCTTCTTTTAGATTTAATGATGAAACATTGTTGATGCAGGCACTTTAACAGCTGGATCGTTCAAATAATATGCTTTGATTTGATTTATTTAAAGATACTGAAACGGCCTGTAAATTGTACTTAAATTTTCTTTATATCTTGCTTATCGCCATATTTATACTACACAAGGTAGTGTAATTATAAAAATACTAAACCCACTATGATTTCCAAGGATTCACCCAAAAAAGCCCTTATAGTCGATGATGAAATGACCAATCGATTAATACTGCGCTCTTTATTAAAAAAACAGGGTTACGAAACCTTAGAAGCTGAAAATGGACAACAGGCGGTAGACTTATTCCGGCAAAAATCTCCCGGCATTATTTTCATGGATGTCATGATGCCGATTATGGATGGCTATGACGCCACATGAATCATTAAAGGTGAATCCGGTAATAATTTCATTCCAGTCATCTTTCTAACCGCCATGACAGATGAAAACTCTCTTCAGGCATGTATAGATGCAGGAGGAGATGACTTCCTGGTTAAACCTTATGATAAATTTCTATTGCAAAGTAAGATTCAGGCAATGGAACGAATTGCCAAACTAAATCACGAAGTTCAGGGAATGTATAGCTTGATACATCGCGAACAGGAGATTGCCGAACAGATCTTCAACAATGCGGTTCAAAAGACCAATATTATCAATACGAATATTCGTAGCATAATTCGTCCTGCCACTACTTTCAGCGGCGATATGATTCTCTCTGAATACAGCCCTTCCAGAGACATTCATTTTCTGATCGGTGACTTCACCGGTCATGGTTTATCTTCTGCTCTGGGAGCCATGCCGGTATCTGAAGTTTTCAGGGCGATGACAGCTAAAGGTTTTACGCCTGAGGAAATCCTTTCCGGTATTAACAAAAAATTACGGCAGTTCCTGCCTGTAGGCATGTTTTTATGCGTGCAGTTAATCAGTATCAGCCATGACCTCGATCAGGTCACCATCTTTAATGCGGGTATGCCGGAGATGCTCATTGTTGATGGTAAGACTAACCAGATAAAGCATCATGTAAAATCGAATATTTTACCGCTTGGAGTCATCGATAACCTGAACACTAAAGAAGCTGCTCAAACCCTGGCACTTCAGCAGCACGACAAAATTATCCTCTATAGTGATGGACTCACCGAAGCCTGGTCTGAAACAGATGAAGAATTTGGCACTGATCGCCTGGAAGCCGCTATTAAAAATGCCGCTCCAGATAAAATCTTTGAAAATTTACTGAAACAATTAGAGCAGTTTTGTGGAACGCGCACTCAAGCTGATGATGTCACTTTGATCGAAATAAATTGTGTGCCCGAATTATTACCTAAATTGCCGACCCATGAAGCAGTTTCAAAAAAAGAGCATCACTTCGAAACTAAAGGTGATTGGGAATACATTTTTAATCTGGCGGATTCAACTCTGAAGTGCAACGCAGTTAATTCCAGATCTAGCGAACGA
>CALCSG010000160.1 GCA_937894085.1 uncultured Gammaproteobacteria bacterium
TACCGGTACTGCTGCAACGGCTGCCTATCCCGGGCTGGAATACACTAATCTGTATCCTCTGATCTACAGTGAAATCGATCCGGTGATTCATGCCAATGTAGCGGATACGACAACTTTGCCTAACTATGATCTGAATGATATGCAGAGTACCATCGATTATGCACCGAAATATTTTGGTGTGACTCTGGATACTAGTACCTCCTGTCCGGAGGATCCCTGGTGTACCCAAACAAATCGTCTGAGCACATTTGAGGGTTCAAATCCTTCGCTGTCTGTGGCGAATGGTGATACTCCGTTAGTCCGCCTGTTCAACGGTAGCACGCGTATCCATACCCCGACGCTGATAGGAGCTACTTTTGATATAATTGCGGAAGATGGTCACTTGTACCCGAACTATCGAAAGCAGTATGCAGTTGCTTTGCCTCCATTGAAGACCAAAGATGCGCTGCTGGATACTTCGGCAGTGGGTCCCGCTGGTGCTTTTATCAAGCTAATCGATTCAGCCATGAACCTCAGCAATCCTGCACCTAATTTGTACAGGTATGCTGCGGGACAGGCCGAAGACGGTACGATTGCCAATGGTGAAGGGGAAGTTTTCGCCAGCTTTAAAGTAGCTGCGGCCACTAACTACGTCGCTCCGAGTTTTAGCGAAGGAAATACTCCGGTAGCCCGTCGCGACGAAGCCCGTGTAAGTGAAGGTGGTTCTATCACAATCGATGTACTTGCCAATGACGATGTAAATGGCGCTACGCCAGAAATCCTGAAAAGTCCTAACCATGGAACTTTAACGAAGTCTGTTTCAGGATCAGGATGGGAGTACTCCCATTCCGGTGACGAGAGTTCTTCCGATTCGTTCCTTTATAAACTGGTTAAGGCTGGTGAGTCCTGGACTCCGATGGCAGGTGTAAAAATTGCTGTGGATGCTCAGAATGATGCGCCTGTCGCCGTTGATGACAACGTAGCCATGAAAGTTGGGCAGCAGATGGAAATTCGTGTGCTGGATAACGATAAAGATGTGGACTCACGTGACCTCAGAGTATCGGCGGTTAATAGCTCCAACTATCTTCTTGGTGCGGTCAGTTTTGTCGATAAGGCAGTAACTGTATCGGGTGATGAAGTAGGTAGCGGCACAGTGGTCTACACAGTAGATGATGGTAAAGGTGGTACAGATACCGCTACTATCAACATCACGGTGGCGGCAGCTGGAACTGGCGATGGGCAGTACACTGGTGGTGATAATACGACTCCAAGTGATGATAGCGTGGTCAATGTACCTAGCCCAATAGCTAAAGATGATACCTTTGCTGTTGCTGAAGGTGGTACTTATGACGTAACGGGTAATCTGATTCTGAGTGTATTAGCTAATGACATCTCGAATGGTGGCAAGGTGACTATGGATGAGTATCCAGAGCATGGTGCTATCGATATGAACGAAGATGGTACCTTCAAGTACATCCATGATGGATCCGAAGAGAAAGAGGATCGATTCAGCTATAGCGTGTTCAACCAGGGTGGTTCCGATAAAGCTGAAGTTAAGGTTATTGTAGCGGCTAAAATGGATGCACCGAGAGTTAACGACGACAGAGCCAGGGTTAAGGTTAACCAGTCTGTTGTAATCGATATTCTTGATAATGATAAGGACCGTGATAGCGAGATCGAGAAAGCAAGAATCGAGATTGTTGCTGATCGTGGACCTTCTCATGGTGTGGTAAGCATGGGGCCTGGTCGCAAAGTGACCTATACTCCAGTTGCTGACTTTTCAGGAAGAGATAGCTTCGAATACCAGTTGTATGATGATGTCACTGGTGAAGCCTCTCGTCGTAAAGCGAAGGTTAGTATCAGAGTGAAATAGTCTGAAGTAGTACAACGATGATTCAACTACGCAGGGACGCGTTTTTGATTTCATGACCTGCATCGCAACATAACTTAAAATAATGCGATATTCTAATGAAGCTTAAACCTGATCCCAAAGATTAGGTTTTTTTTCTCATGGAGAAAATCATTTACTTTTACTATTATTTAGGTATCTGTCATCATGATTCATAGTCTTTCAACGCACACTAATTTTGTGAACCATTTAGATACTAAAACAGGCGATAAAAACTCCGGTTCTGACATTGAACCTGGTGCACTTTTTAACGATGACGGGCAACTGCTTAAGTCATTGCAAAAACAATCGGCGTTAACAGCTGTTGACGTCAAAAAGATCGAGTTATTACAAAAATCAGGCAGAACCGATTTATCAGTGGTTCAACTGATCATGAATCTCGGGTTGATATCCGAGACTGAACTTCTGGGGCAGCTGTCGGCTTTGTGCCACATACGTATATTGCAACCGGATGATTATCCTTCCAAACAATTTGGCCAGAAACAATTCAATTCGCAATTTCTCAAGCAGCACCAGATGGTGGTGATTTCGGAGGCTGATGAGTTGATTGAAATTTGTGTCAACGACCCTTATGCGCCAGGCCTGCAGCAGGCACTGTCGTTTGCCATTGGCAATAAATTTCTAAAAATCCGTCTTGGATTCAAAAAAGATATACAGGAAAGCCTGGATCGAATTTTAATGGCCAGCACGGATTCCTTTGATAACGAAAAATTTGATGAACTTGATGCAGTGTTACTGGATCAGGATATTCAACAACTAAAGGAACTGGCTAGTGAAGCTCCTGTGGTTAAAATTGTTAATACAATTATTCAGGAAGCTATTCACCACGGTTCATCAGATATACACGTTGAACCTCATAGTCATCAACTAAAAGTCAGAAATCGTATTGACGGGGTATTAATCACGGTACGGGAAATCGAAATGAGACTTTCTGCAGCGATTGTTTCCCGTATAAAAATTCTATCCTCGCTGGATATTGCACAACGCAGAATTCCTCAGGATGGCAGGTTTGATATCAATCTTGAGGGTCAGAATATCGATGTTCGGGTATCCGTAATTCCGACTATTTATGGCGAAAGTATCGTTTTAAGATTACTGTATAAAAAGTCATTAAATTTTGATTTTGAAAGTCTGGGTTACTCCGGAAAAAATAAGCAAAGAATTTTTTCGATGCTGAATAAACCACATGGTCTTATACTGGTTACCGGCCCTACCGGCAGTGGTAAGTCGACCACGCTATATGCCATGCTACAACAAATAAATGATTCTGAAAAAAAGATAGTCTCGGTAGAAGACCCTGTTGAGTACAAAATTGATGGTATCAATCAAATCCAGGTTCATGCAGATATCGGGGTAAGTTTCTCGAATGCTTTAAGGGCTATTGTCCGACATGATCCGGAAGTAATCATGGTTGGAGAAATGCGTGATTCGGAAACCGCCGAAATAGCGGTCAGAGCATCGATGACCGGGCATTTAATTTTAACAACTTTGCATACTAATAGCGCAGTTTCCAGTATTGAACGACTTATCGATCTGGGAGTTGAAAAATCCTTTGTATTTTCATCGTTGATCGGTGTAGTTGCACAACGACTGGTCAGGCGATTATGTGATCACTGTAAGCGTCCTGTACCTACTTCGCAAATTATTATGGATACTTTTGAAGAAGATATAGAGAGTGGCCTGCCACTAAACTGTCACGAGGCAGTGGGTTGCGAGCACTGTAATCAAACCGGTTACAAGGGCAGGTTATCTATAAGCGAAGTGATGCTGCTTAATGAAGATTTTCGTACAGAAGCAATCAGTGGTAATGCCAATATTCATCAGTTAGCACTTAAATATGGTATGAGTTCTATGGTGGTAGATGGGTTTGAAAAAGTAGCATCTGGTCAGACTACTATCGACGAATTATTCCGTGTAGTGCTCGAATAACAATGTACAAATATAAAGCTTTAAATGAACAGGGTGAGTATATAGAGGGAGAGTTAAACCTGTTAAGTGAAGAGTCTGTTGTAGCCGAGCTGGTAAATCTAAAGTTCGTGCC
>CALCSG010000161.1 GCA_937894085.1 uncultured Gammaproteobacteria bacterium
GGCAGCTAATAATTTAGAGAAATCTGATATTGACTGGTTAGTGCCACACCAGGCAAATGTTCGTATTATCCATGCCACAGCCAGAAAATTGAAGATGCACCTCGATCATGTAGTTGTAACGGTTCAGGATCATGGTAATACCTCAGCCGCTTCTGTGCCTTTGGCACTGGATACGGCAGTTCGTGATGGTCGAATACAAAAAGGTGAGATGTTATTACTGGAAGCATTTGGTGGTGGTTTTACCTGGGGTTCTTCCTTGCTTAGGTATTAGGCTATAACCAAGATGGCATACGAAATTGAACGTAAATTTTTAGTTATTTCCGATCACTGGCGCTCGCATATAGATAAGACACTGGACATTAAACAGGCTTATTTTTGCAACACCGAAAAAGCATCATTGCGTGTACGTATCTCTAATCAGACCGGCTTCATCAGCAGCAAGTCGATGACCCGGGATATACGTCGTCATGAGTTTGAATATGAAATCCCATTACATGATGCCGAATTCATGCTGAGTTATATGTGCATGGGAAGTCCGGTAATTAAAAAACGTCATTTGGTCAAAGTTGATCAACACGTATGGGAAGTTGATGAATTTCTGGGAGACAATGAAGGGTTAATCGTGGCCGAAATTGAGCTTGGCCATGAAGATGAAGCTTTCGAAAAGCCTGAGTGGGCGGGACAGGAAGTTTCCAGTGACCCGAAATATATAAATATTTCACTTGTATCCCATCCATTTAAAACATGGATTACATAAAGTAAGATGTATCTGTTATAATTTTTGATAATTATTACGGGGCCATATCATGATAAAAATACTCTTAACTGATGATCATGCGTTAGTTAGAACAGGTATCAAGAGGCTACTGGAAGATAGTCAACAGGTAGAAATTACAGGAGAGGCTGAGTCAGGAGAAGCCTGCATTAAAATGGTTCAGGAACTGAAGCCTGATATTATTTTAATGGATGTTAATATGCCTGGAATTGGTGGAGTGGAAGCCTGTCGACGCATATTACAACGCGATCCAAAACAAAAAATCATCATTCTTACTATTCACTCTGAACAGACATTCCCAAAGCGATTACTCGAAATCGGTGCAAAAGGGTATCTCACCAAAGAATGTAATATTAATGAGATGATCCTGGCCATTAATCAGGTCAATAATGGCGGATCCTACATCGAACCACGCATTGCTCAACAACTTGCATTATCTTTATTACCCGGTAATTGTGAAAATCCTGTTGATCGTCTATCGCGACGTGAATTTCAGGTAATGCTGATGATTTCACATGGATTGTCGAATGTGGAAATTTCTGAGAAGTTGTGTCTTAGTCCTAAAACAGTTAGTACCTATCGTTCACGATTATTAGATAAGTTAAATGCACACAACGAAGTCGATTTAATAAAGATAGCAGTAGAACAGGGTATGGTAGAGTTTGCTCAATCAGAACCGTCTCCAGTTTAACTCTGTAGCAGTAACTGGTAATAAATCCTGAATTCAAGTCATAAGTGCATAACCGGTTATTGTTTTTTCATTAATATTG
>CALCSG010000162.1 GCA_937894085.1 uncultured Gammaproteobacteria bacterium
AAATAATATTTACCAAAAAACGGATTTACTTCAAATTATGATGATGGGTTTATACCGATTTATTGTTTATTGAAGCATGGTATTCAGGGGTCAACGACCTATGAATTCGACTGTTATGTTTAAATAGCAGATTTTAAGCCCAGATATTTAATGAATGGTAAGAAGTCCCTGTCAGTGAATAAAAGCTGGATATCATGTTCAATACAATACGTAGCAATAATCGTATCGATCGTTTTTCTTACAGTAATTCCTCTTTTTCTTAGCTCTCGATAATTATCTGCACTCTTAACGGCAAGAGTTTTATTTGAGAGTTGAAACAAAGGCAAAGCAGTGAGTAACTGTTTAGCTTTTTTGTATTCTTTATCGCCCTTAAATCCTTGAAGAACCTCTGTCAGAATATTATCGCCAATTACTACTGGCATCACACCTAAAATAGCATCCAGATAAAATACTTCAGGGCACTCTTTACCGTTAAAATAGTCAATCCATACACTAGAATCTACCAAAATCACTAGTCAGTTCTCATTCTCTCTAGATCATCATCCCATTTAAGTTTGCCTTTAAATTTTTTAATTTCTTCCTGTTTTTTTAATCTAATCAGGGTCTTAAGCCCTAATTCAACAGCTTCTTTTTTTGTTTTTAACCCGGTAACCTGAAGCACGTCAGCCATTAAACTATCATCTATGACAATATTTGTTCTCATATCTGCACCAATGTGTATAAAATAGAAATTATTTACACATAATAGCTTTAAGCAATAAACATAACAAGTGACATGCACGTGGAAAAATTTAAACTGTTCCACTCCGTTACACGTCTTAAATTTCCCAGTAATTTCGGCGTTATTGGCTTTAACCTAAATCTAATGGCAGCCTTCTGAATTTTTATTCTCGTGCATCTGGTGCCTCGGCAATCTTTCCTGCTGTCATTAAGTGTTAAATATGGACATCCTGCCCTGGTTCGTGATGAAGAAATATTTAAGCTAGAGGTCTTTCAAGTAAGAGCAACAATAGTCAGTAACACTGTTAACTTTCAAACTGAATTTTGAATTAGCTGGTACTTCAAAGGCATCACCACCGCTGATTGTTTTCCAGCCTTCAGTGGCAGATATTAAGACTTCCAGCTCACCAGACATAATATCCATCACTTCTTTCGCTTCAGTATTAAATTCATATTCACCTGGCAGCATGATTCCGAGAGTCTTGTGAGAACCATCCGCAAATTTCAACGTACGGCTAGTAACCTTTCCATCAAAATAAATACTCGCCTGTTTAACAACTGCTACACCTTCAAACTCGGACATAAACTATCACCTTAAAAATCTCATTTGTATCTGTTCAGTAAAAAGTAATTCACCACGACTGAAATATCCAGTGTGCTTTAACTCCTGTATTTCTTCGTGTGCTTCGTGCCTTCGTGGTGAATTATTTTAAATGATCAGCAACCCTTATTGCGTAGCCAGCCATTTCCTGAAATTTTCACGCTGCTTTATATCAGCTAAATTCCACCAGTACTTTAATTGACTCTCAACCGTTTGCCTTATAGCCGGATCGGCATCCACTGGATTTGATATAGGAACTGGTTGCGATTTTGTCTCTGACTCATTATTCAACAAGCCGCTTAGAAAGCCACCATAACTCTGATTTGTAGTCGGGTTAATTTTGCTGCCTGAAGCCCGGTCTATAGCCCAGATTTTTATATTACTGGTAGAGTTCGTTTTTAAGGCATTTTTCAGATCTGTAGGTCCATTATGCTCAAATTGATATTGATTACCTGCCTGCGCATCAATTGCAAAATAGAAACTATCAGAATCTTCCATATTACCTAGTTTTTCAGTTCCCCAGTACTCGGAATAAGCGGTCTTTATAAAATGTTTACCCGGCAATAGCTGTAATTGATAGGTATCGTTAGATGAAAACATCATCGATCTCACTTTTGTTCCATCAACTTCCTGCAAATCCAGTGATTTCGGAAATACAAAAGTAGCTATTTCACTGCTATCTTTTTCAACACCATCATATAAACGTATCATCCCGCTGCTATTACAGGCGGTCAAAAAAACAGCGATAACAATCAAGTTAAAATATTTGAAATAATTCATTAAATATAAGCCTTTATTCATTGTTCTCAATCCTGGTGGATGAATTCTAAATCATGCTATTCATGATGCATGCAGAAAAATTTTAATATATGACCACATATAAACTCGGTAATCAAATCAATTCATCAACGTGCGATAAGCCTGAACTTGATATTCTACTGGTTAAACCTGTATGAGAGAAGTGTGCACATACTCGCCAATCACCCACTTTCTAACACTTCAATATTGATCTTTTGACAAAATCTGTACGAGAAATTTTTACTGACTGATCACACAGGCTCCTGGAGTTCAGCTATGACCTTTTTATCTTCTGCTAAAATATTAAGTATATAATCTGGTACGAAGTTTATTTTTCCCTGCTGATCCCAACGCTTAGTTTCTGCCAGTTGTTTTAAATATTTTATTCTAAATCCAGTATCCGGGTGGGAGTTTAAAAACTGTGGCAGCTTGAAAACCTGTTCATTATTTTGCTGTTGCAACACTTCAAATAAATTAGTGGCTCCCTTAACATGTCCATAAAAAGCATGCATGACATGAAGCCCTGCTTCATCAGAAAGCTGCTCCTGTTCTCGACTATAACCTAGCATGGTTAACATGCTGGTATCGCTAATAACGGTAGCCACTGCGTCTGAAGACTCGCCTAACACTGCACTCATTAATAAACTGATGATCACCCCCTTACCCAAAGCTTTCACCGGATGACGCATTTTTACATGGCCAATTTCATGACCCAGTAACATAACCAGGGCATTCTCATTAGGCAATTTTTCCAGCAGTCCGCGGTACAGGATTATATGCCCACCTAATGTCGCCATGGCATTAACCACATCATCATTGACATAGTGCAGTTTTATTTTCACCCCTTCAGGCAAATCCATGAAGGGAACAATCTGATCAGACAGATGCTGCAGGTAACCATCTACTTCAGCATTTCCCTTATTTAACTTTTCAATGACCTGCCGGGCAACAGTCTGTTCAAATTCAAATGGAATATATTCGGCAATTGAATCCACTAGCATCGCTATAACAGCCGTTATAATAATGACACCAACCACAACAGCCGAGGTTAATAACAGAAATTCTTTTAACGGGTTTGTTTCTGTAGAATTAATACCTTCCGGTATGTGCGGGTTACTGTATTTCAAAACATTTTACTGTTGAGGGATAAAAGCAGTGCCGTAAGCCAGCACTTCTACCGAACCAATTCCGCCGCGTGGATTTTTTGATATTGAAGCAGTTTCATATTTAATATTGAATACTTTATCTGCGCCTAATTGATGTGCATGTTGTTTCATGCGCAATATTGCTTCCCGCCTCGCACGATCTAACAAACTTTCATAAGCATGTATTCGTCCCCCAAACAATGATCTTAAAGAGGCTAGAAATTTTTTAAAATAATCAACAGAAATAACTACACTACCCATGACCAGTATAGTTGAATCAGGTTTTTCGCTAACAGGCGGGATTCGGCTGGCGATCACAACGATGTTTCGATACTGATTTTCACGTTTAATAATAGATTTATAATGTCGACTTTCATAGTACCGACCGAAGAAATAACCCAATCCCAACAGGATCACTAATATGACAAAATTAGACATTTTATTGCTCCAGGATAACGGCTGTCCCGTAGGCAAATAATTCTGCCGCACCCTGGGTAATGGATGACGTTGAAAAGCGTACATTCAAAATTGCATTCGCGCCAACCGCCTCTGCCTGTTGCTGCATACGATTTATTGCTTCTTCTCTGGATTCCTGTAACAACTCTGTATACCCCTGTAATTCACCACCAAATATATTTTTCAGGCCGGCCATGATATCCCTGCCTACATGTTTGGCTCGAACCGTGCTCCCCTGCACCAGGCCCAGATGCTCTTTAATACGTTTCCCCGGAATAATTTCCATATTGCTTATGATCATTTTTTATCCTCAATTAATTAAACTGCTTTATTGCAACCAAAACATAACTGTATTCAACTCATCGAAATGATATATCATAAATTTTGTCAGCACATCTTTACCATCATCGCAGCACAAAAAATTTTCTTACAGGCAATATCATCTTTATGGCTATCAGTTCTACGATTAATAAAGTTTCTATTAATATTGCAAATATGGACCAACATTATTATCAGAGTCACGAATTAACCATTGCGCAACACCCTTCTGAAACTGATTTCCGTTTTATGATTCGCCTGATTGCGTTTATGCTAAACGCCAGCGAACAGCTTTGTTTTACCAAAGGATTGTGCAGCGATGAAGAACCGGAACTCTGGCAAAAGTCACTCACCGATGAAATAGAGTTATGGATTGACCTTGGGCAGCCCGATGAAAAAAGAATTCGTAAGGCCTGCGGACGTGCCCGCCAGGTGATTATTTATACCTATCATGAACGCAAGGCAACAGCCTGGTGGCAACAACAGCAACAAAAATTAGATCGGTTTAATAATCTGAGGGTATTTCATATAGATGCACCGGGAGTAGATAATTTGATTAACCGCAACATGCAATTGCAGTGCAGTATTCAGGATGGAGAAATGTATTTGAGTGATGAAAATTCAAACTATACAATTAAACTGCACAGTCTAACGGAATAAAGTCGAATCGAAGAAATTTACCCTGAAGTATAAATTCTATAAAAAAAAACAGGGACTGTACACAACAGTCCCTGCCTGATTCAGCCTTCGACTATAGCAGTGCTTTTATTTGTTAAAAAACTCTTTAAACTCGCCATAACCTTTTTCTTCAAGTTGTTCTTTTGGAATAAAGTTGAGCGCCGCTGAATTAATGCAATAGCGTAATCCGGTGGTAGCAGGACCATCATCAAAAACATGTCCCAAATGTGAGTCAGCACCTGCACTGCGCACTTCCGTACGTGGAAAGATCATTTTAAAATCTGTTTCTTCTTTTACATTTTCACTACGAATAGGTCGATCAAAACTTGGCCATCCGGTGCCCGAATCGAACTTATTAGTTGAAGAAAACAACGGTTCACCAGACACGATATCAACGTAAATACCCTCCTTCTTGTTATCATTATAAGCATTACTGAACGGTGGTTCAGTACCCTCATGTTGGGTCACCCGATACTGCATATCCGTTAACTTACTTTTCAAAATACTATCAGCAGGTTTGCTATATACTTTATTCATAGAGTTCACATCCTTCATTCCATTATTTACATGTTTTGCTTTCAACACCAGTTTCAAATCATCACCCCAGGTTTTTTCAAGGTACTGGTCTCGTCCTGAGTTATAGCGATAATATTTATAACGGATTGGATTCTTTTTATAATAATCCTGATGATATTCTTCAGCCTTATAAAAAACATCCAGTGGAGTTACTTCCACTGCAATCGGTTTATTATATCGGCCTGAGGCAGCAAGCGCTTTAATGCTTTGTTGCGCGAGCATTTTTTCCTCGTCATTGTTATAAAAGATGGCGGGGCGATATTGATTACCACGATCGACAAAAGATCCCTCTCCATCGGTTGGATCGAACTGACGCCAGAACCCTTCCAGCAAATCTGCATAAGAAATAATCGCAGGGTCATAAAATACCTGAACAACTTCTGTGTGCCCGGTTATACCCATAGAAACCTTTTCATAAGATGGATTTTTAACATGGCCACCAGCATAACCTGAAACCGCATCACTGACGCCTGGTAGTTTTTCAAAGCCGGCTTCGGTGCACCAGAAACAACCACCGGCAAATGTGGCGAATTTTTGTTCCATTACCTTACCACTGGTCATTGGCGAATTACCTGAAGTATTTTTTTGCTCCGCATTCAGCTTCATAACGCTAAACACCGTTATGATTGAACCTAAAAGCAGCAAACTGATTTTTGAACTGAGTTTCATGGATTTCTCCTTATGTCTAAATATCTGAACCACCTGGTTCAGGGAATAACGTGATAGTAATTTGAATTTGAAACTAAATACTCACAAAAGTTTAACATTTTTAATAAATCTTCTGGTTTGCCAGGATATTTGGGCAAATCAATTAGATATCCCTCCCTCCACAGGCTGTAGAAAAACCAATTTCTCATTATCAGGCGATGATACAATAATGATTCATTCAGGATACGATATTATGAAATACTCAGAATCCAATATAAGTAACTCCATGTTTTCCATCGGGGATCTGGTTCATCACAAACTGTTTGATTATCGAGGCGTTATTGTTGACATCGATGCAGAATTTCAATTGACTGATGAATGGTACGATGCTGTTGCCCGCAGCAACCCTCCAAAAAATAAACCCTGGTATCACGTTCTGGTTGATCAGGCATCAAACTCGACTTATGTGGCTGAACAGAATCTTGAGCCTGATGATACGGGTAAAAAAATCAGTCACCCGATGGTCAATAAATTATTTTCCGATTTCAAAAATGGACGTTATGTCAATACAGAAAAAACCAACTGACACTTGATATCTCGGCATGATGAGTGCCGGGGCTTAAATTACAAATATTAATTGTTGCTGATTACCGTGGAAACTCAGCCTTTATCAAATAACAACAGGAAAATGATTTCTCGCCAGGACGCAAAGGAAAAAGCAGTCCTGCTTTGTAAGCCTTAATCAACTTGTAGCAGCCTTTCCTTGAGTTTTAGCGAGATAAAGCTTTCTTTACTATTCAAGCTGAGTCTCAGGGCTAATAAGATATTTCATCGAATAAAACTCGGTATCGTACCATTCCCCGTATTCAAACCAGGAAAGAGTGGCCGCGAATAGCTGGCATAATGTGGCCAGATCTAAAGAACAAAATATTAATAAAGCAGACATTAACTTTGATTACACAGAAACAATAGAAATGTGAGATATTTGATGTTTAATTGTGTATAAGCTAATTACCGTTTTGTGCCATTTGGAGCCATTTAACTATTCTTGTATACTGATGTGTTTATAGGCTAGTAAAACCCCGTTAACAGAAAGTCAGTAGAATTCACTGTTAGGCATGGAATAGAGAAATGAACTCTGATGAAAAAATATGGAATATTGCCAAGTGGAGATTCCTTCAATCTGAGGCACGTCTTTGGATTATAAGCAATAAAGGTTTTGAAATTACCTTCTTGGTCGGAATGATTATGTGGATTTATTTTGAATTCTTTTCATCTGGTAATTATCAATACATAAAATATTTAGGTCTCGTTCTTGTTTTTATTGCATTTACGGCTATGCGTGGTAGGAACAATAGTTATATCGGTTTTTTTGATGGTTATGAGCAAGGCTTTAAAGATGCTTCGGTACGGAACCTGGATTATTGGGGCGATACTCACTCCGAATCGTCTGATGAGGTGGCTATCAATAACGTATTAAACGACATCGATAAAAATGAAGAACAGGTAAGCCCTGAGAATAGAGAAACCAGAGATAAAGAGGTGAAAAAAGGCTTTTCCAAGCTACTCGGTTTCTTTCTTTCTTGGCGAAAACTGCGGTAGGCAATGGCAATCAAGTTCGTTCGCTATCACTCACTGGGACGCTCCGCTTCGCTGCGAGCACCTTACCCAAAGCGTTCAGGCTGTAGGAAAAGTCCCGAGTAAAATATTTTCGGAGCGAAGCTTAAATATAAAATAAGCAAAATAACGAGGGTCAAAATAACGAGGGTCAGGTACAAATTAAACTAACTTCACATCTAGATGAATAATGTTGGTTACGCCTTTAAAATTTCGGTTTGATGTTGTATGACCCCTTCGGGTCGTGAGGAGCCCAATTGTTTATGCTGACAGGAATTAACAGAGCCTTTGTAAAGCCGATAACAAGCTCACCTTAATGACCGGTATTCGTTTCTTAAATAGACATTATAAGATGCTAGTGAAGAATTTGCTCTGGGCGAACAGGTTAAGGTACTGATTTCACCACCAGGCATAGCACCAATTCCGGACTAGCAAGCATTTTACGATCAGTTGTCCCTATACCTTAAAAAAAATCCGACCATATGAGGATAAATTTCCACCGGTTCAAGCAATTTAAATATATCCTGAGAACGTAAAAATTTCTGTTTGCGAATACTATTCTATCAAACAGCCATAAAGTTAGCGTAATATACTCCCCTCACTTTTAGCCAGCATTAGTCTTAAAAGTATTTTAAATGAGCAATAAAGCTTCTTTTTTCTCCCGCATAAAGCAATCCGGGTTAGCTCTTCCGTTTGCTAAGGGCGTTAGTCTGGCGTTAAACAAGTTAGCGCCTAACTGGGCCTATCGTAAAGTAGAAGACTCCTTTTTAAAGCCTAATAGCAAAATAATCGACAAAAATAGTATCCCTCATGGAATCGGCTTATTTAAAATAAATACCCGAAATGGAATTTTACAGGGTTACCAGCTCGGTAATGGCCCTGCGGTTCTATTAGTGCATGGCTGGTCAGGAGGAGCACATCAATTCTTTCCGTTAATGAACGGTTTATCTCGATGTGGCTTTACAGCAATTACCTTTGATCATTTCGGTCATGGTCATAGTGAGGGCCAACACGCATCTCTACCTGACTTTATTTCTGCGGTTAATGCAGCATTACAACACATCAATAAAAATACCCACGATGGCCTTGCTGCTATTGTCGGGCATTCAATGGGCTGCATCGCTATAGCCAATGCACAACCAGCATTAATAAAGGATATTCCGTTGTTGTTAATTTCACCTGTTTTTAATTTCAAGAAATACTTTACCCGTCAGGTTAATTTCCATAGCTTACATTCCAGATTATCCCAACAGTACCTCTCAAAATTTGAGAGAAGCTACCTGACTGACCTCGATCGAATGGAATTGACATTAAAACTCGGCAATTACTCAGGCGACAGCGTTATCGTTCATGATAAGGAAGATCAGCAAAGCGACATTCTGGATAGCATAAATTTCTGTTCAGCCAACCCTTTAACAAAACTGGTGACGACTAAAGGCTATGGTCATAGCAGGCTTATTAATTCCGAGATTGTCTGGCAACAGCTAAAATCCCATTTAAATTACGAAGATATAACTGCAAACCGTTTTAATTGATTCAAACCTCAAGCTACGGATTCAGGTCAGATATAAAAATCTTTAAGCTCAGCTGAACTGACTACCTGGCAATAAATCATATTAATAGTTTCCAGTTCATTGCGGTGTAACTGATCAGTCGCAGCTGCACAACAGTCTTCTACCACAATAACATTGAAACTTTCATCAGCCAGACTGCGTACCGTGGATGAAATACATTGATCGGTAAATATGCCGGCTACCACAACATGATTAATACCCATATTATTTAAAATCAATCGTAAGTTAGTGCCTGTTAACGCACTGTCAGTTGTTTTTGTCAGGCAAATTTCATCAGCCTGCGGTTGAAGTTCTGGCACAATCTGACTTTCTTCACTGCTTTTCGGCATCAGCAAATAATTAAATCCGGGCTTTTTCTGGCTCAATGAACGGTCTCGCCCATCTTCTTTCAGACAGGCAATTCGCGCAAAAATAACCTCAACACCCCTGGATCTTGCATCGTCTATAATTTTTGCAGTAGCTGGAATGACCTGCTGATTCATACGATCATAAAATGGCTGCCAGCGGGCTGACTCCTGCGCATCTTCCGAAGCTTGCAGATAAGTGTTCTGAATATCGATAATGAGTAAAGCCGTATCGGCTGGTGAAAGCACGATATCCTCAGGCTCTTCTGCGTTTTCATAATAAAAAGAACGATAAGCGGTTTTCCAGTTCATGCGGGACCTCATTTAAAATCTGTAATATACGGGAGTTAATGTCACTGTCAGTTTGGCAGCTTAACCAAACTGGAGTATCTTACCCCAAAATTGAACCTCAAAATAAGACATGATTAACTGGCAGTGGAAAACCTTTGAGCAACTGACCACAGAAGAACTGTATGTAATTCTACAGGTTCGTCAGCAGGTATTTGCGGTCGAACAAAATTGCGCCTATCAGAATGTAGATGGGCTTGATAAAAACTGCTGGCACCTGTCAGGCTGGAGAAATAATGACACTGGCAAGAACATTTTAGTGGCTTACTGCCGGGTAGTTTATCCTTCATATAAATATCAGGAACCTTCGATCGGCCGCTTATTAACCATACAACAGGTCAGATCCAGCGGTGTGGGAAAACAACTGTTAACCATCGCTCTCAACAGGATTGAAAAACAATACCCCGTTCAGGCAATTAGAATTTCAGCCCAGCTCTATTTACATAATTTCTATTCACAGTTTGGTTTTGAAAAGGTATCCGAGCCATATCTGGAAGACATGATTCCGCATATAGAAATGTTGAAGCCGGGTGGATCTGAATGAAACAGACATTCAAGGACCTGTTTTCCGATGACTCACCACATTATGCTGAATACCGCCCGCACTACCCTGCAGCTTTGTTTTCATATCTTGCATCAATCTCAAAACATCATTTTGTAGCCTGGGATTGCGCGACAGGCAGCGGTCAATCGGCAGTTAAACTTGTTGATTATTTTGATCAGGTGATTGCCACCGATGCCAGTCAATCTCAACTTGATAATGCCGCTATTAAACAGAGAATAACTTATCGTAAAGCGACCGCCGAAAATAGTGGCATCGAAACAAATACAGTTGATTTGATCACTGTCTCCCAGGCATTACACTGGTTTAATTTAGAATTATTTTCGCAAGAAGTTAATCGCGTATTAAAAGATGAGGGTTTACTGGCGGTGTGGACTTACAACCTGTTATCCATTCGGGAAAATATCGATGCTGCAATTAATCACCTGTATCACACTATACTGGCAAACTGCTGGTCAGCAGAAAGGAAAATAGTTGAAACGGGCTATTGTGACATTGAATTTCCTTTTGATGAAAAAATCACACCCGAATTTCACATGACATCAGAGTGGAATTTAATTCAATTAACCGGTTACCTGAATACCTGGTCAGCAGTGAAAAGCTATCAGAAAAAATATCAGAGCAATCCTGTTGAGCTGATTTACCCTCAACTTTTAGACGCATGGGGAGACCCGCTAAATAGTCTCACCGTTTCATGGCCTTTAAGTTTCAGGTTATGGAAAAAATTAACAGCAACCTAGACTTTATTAACTGTAATCATATTTATGCTCGCTAAAATTATTAGAAGCAGTTCCATAATAGAATTTGAAACGGCTGAACGCTGTTTTATTAAAGAGCTGTCAAATGACTCGAATGATGAACAGGTTTCTATTGCTCAGGCCCGTGTAGAGCCGAGTATTACGACCGCATGGCACAAATTAAAAGATACCACTGAACGTTATATCATTATCAATGGAAAAGGTAGAGTAGAAATAGCAGGACTTGAATCTACCAATGTTACGTCTGGTGATATCGTTATAATTCCGCCAGATACCGCTCAACGAATAAGCAATACTGGAAAATCTGATCTGATTTTTTTGGCTGTATGCTCACCGCGCCATCAATCCGATTGTTATATAAGCCTGGAATAAGCTAACCTTCGTAATGACAAATAAAACAAATATTCTGCTGGTCAGACACGGTCAGACCGAATGGAATCAACAACACCGAATCCAGGGAAATCAGGACTCGGCCCTGACCACGCTTGGCAGAAAACAGGCACTAAAGACAAGGCAGTCTCTTGAGCATATAAAACTCCAGCAGGCCTATGTCAGCCCGTTAAAAAGGGCCAGAGACACCGCCGAGATAATTTTAAAAGGAGGTCCATTGGAAGCCTGTGTTTTAAATGACCTGAGAGAAATAGCTCTTGGACCCTGGGAAGGTAAAACCAGGCAGGAAACCATTTTAACTCATCCCGTTGAGCATGATAATTTCTGGTATAATCCGGATGCTTTTAAATTACCCGGTGCAGAAACATTCCAACAGCTACAGCATCGAATGGTAACTTCACTTGAGTTCATTTTTGCACAATCTATCAATGAAAATATCCTGGTTGTTTCACACTGGATAGCGATTAAAGTAGCACTGGCTTTTTATAAAAAAATTCCTGTTTCAGAGTTAACATCAATTCCGGATCCACAGAATGGTTCTTTTATATGCTTAACTAAAATCGATGACCGTGTCTCCATTATTGAGCAATCAGAAATTTTATAAGTATCTGTTAAATCTGAATTCCGCAGTTGACCGCTATTGATGGACTGTAAGCTCATGAAATAAGTAGATATTTTCAATGCGCCACAGTTCACCGTATGGATTTTGAGCATGGATGCTTTTATATCGCGTATACAGGAATATATAAGCGTGAATTCGCTACAGTATCCATATCAGCCTTGCCCGTTCGCCGGGCTATGCTAAACACTGCTCTTAGACATCCCTGTGTTCACAGTATAAGTACTTCCATGCTACAAAAAAACGGCAAGGAGCACCCATACGGTGAAATCAAAATTTCCGAAAAAGTCTTGTAGATTCAGTGCATTGGACGTTCGTAGAAGGTTTAACTGATTTATTCAGGATTATATCTTTTCGCAAAAATATCAGGTTAACTAAGCCCCTATTGCTACTGGCATTGTTATTTCCACTGCCGGGAGTATATTCACCCTGAGTGTACTAATATCCTATGTACAATCCAACCTATAAAAATAATCATCAACGGGGTAAACATGACGTCCACAGAAAATAATTCCGGCAGTAAACGTTCTTTTATAGCTAACCTGCTCATATTCATAGTATTGATTTGTGCCGGTGGCGGATTTTATTTTATGGGCATGTTTATGTACAACATGGGCAATGATATGACCAATATGACTAAATCTGTGGTCCAGATGACAAAAGATGTCCATAGCATGGCCAGCGACATGAATGGCATGGCCGGTAACATGAACCAGATGGCGAAAAGCATGGTCGACGGGCAACAAAAAATGGGTGACGACTTCGCCCAGGTAGCCGGGGATATGCGCATTATGACCAGCAGCATGGCGGGTATGAGTAAGGATATGAGTGGGCTGGGTCGCCACATCGGCACCATGAATGTCAACATGGCTGAAATGAATCAATCAATGGGCCGTATGAGCCAGGATATGGCAACCATGAATAACTCCATGGGAGCTATGCGTTACGATATCAATAAATTTACCAAACCAGAAAATATCATGATGCCCTTTATGCGTTAGCAGGCATGCCTTAAAAACCTCCCATTAAAATAACAGGGAAAGCTTCAATACCTGATCATATAAAAGGCATTTTCACCACGAAGCGAGCCCAGCTCTACAAGAAACAAGGTTTTGTTACCTGGAAGGCACGAAATACACGAAGTTAAATCACTGTGTGGCAGAAAGTTTTTTCAAAATGACCACAAAAACTGAGTATCCCGGTTTCCTTTAACATAACTTCACCTGTCTTTCTTCGTGAGTGTCGTGTCTTCGTGGTGAATATCTTTTGACTTTAAATTAAACTGAACAGAT
>CALCSG010000163.1 GCA_937894085.1 uncultured Gammaproteobacteria bacterium
GGTCACTGCTAGCCAGGAAGATAATCGTCAAAGAGTGAATGTGCGTATTAGCTGGCAAGTTGAAAGTAAAATAAAAAGTAACAAAAAGAAATTGACGGTATCTTCCTGATATTTTTTGATGAATCCGGTTTACTGTATATATATTGTAAACCGGATTCTATTTTCAAGGTTCATTTAGCAAAAAGATTACTTTTTTCCTTTTTTTGATTTTTTCATTTTACTATTTTTTTTGTCCTTTTTGTCCTTTTTGTCCTTTTTGTCCTTTTTGTCCTTTTTGTCCTTTTTAGATTCTTTTTTTGATTTATCTTTTTTAGTCTTCTTCTTTTTATCTTTATTTTTAACTTCAGCTTCAGCTTCAGAGTCACTAGCTGACTCTATGTTTTGATCATCTGTTTCCGTGTTTTCAATAACAGCAGCAGGTTTAGTAACAGCTTTTTTTCTTACTGCTTTTTTTACGGCAGCTTTTTTAGTAGTGCTGGCGTTAAATAGCTCCATGCCAATTTTTTTAAACCGGTTGATCATATAACTAACCTGTCCAGCGGTCAGACCTGATTTTTCAGCAGCTACACTGTTACTATCTCCATTGTTAAGCGCTAAAAGTGCTTTGGCTCGTTTTCCCTGAAGATCTGCTTTTTCGGCTAGTTTTTCGCATTGCTGAATTGAAGCAGCGTCTAGTAAGGTATTAACAATTGTATCAGTAGTCATAATTGTTCCACTTTTTATTTTAATATTGAGGTTGATAATAATAATTTATGGTTGCGCTAATAGCTTTATATAATTGGCCATTTAGAAAATTTACCATATTATTCATGTTGAAAACAGATGAAATTAATTTTTTTAATATTTGAAAATCTACAATAATATTAGGGTTGTTGATAATACTTTTTTTAAATAACTAATGAATTATTTTATAAAACTTTGAACCCTGTGAATTTCATGCTAGAGGGGTCAAGAGCATATTTTTATTTGGCCAGCAGCTTCAAAGCTTAAGTCTTTCACCTGGCCTTGACGACAATCAGACAATAAATGCTAATTGAACATGATTAGTCTGCAGCCAACAAAGCTTTAGTTGCTTAACGTATATTCCCAGCATAAATTTACAGCAACTATATAGAGGTCGAATAGAAACCCCGACCTCAAAGTGTAGTAAATAGATTTAACCAGAGATTAGGACTTTACTGGTTTGGCTAACTTTACCGACTCTTTTGCTGATTGGACAGGTTTTACAGCACTGCCAGAATCCTCTGATTTTTCCGACTTTTGCTTACTTGCAACAGTCGCAGGTAACCCGCTAACTGAATCTGTAGGAACTGCTTTAGTACCCATAGGACCCTGAGGTCCCATCGGTCCAGCCGGTCCTGGTTCACCCTGAGGCCCAAATGGTCCCTGTGGACCTGGATCACCCTGGGGTCCTCGTGCACCCTGTGGTCCGGCTGGGCCAGTTTTACCATCACTTCCTATAGCACCTCTTTGTCCAATCGGTCCCTGAGGTCCCACAGGGCCTCCAGGGTCACCTTTCGGTCCCTCAACTCCTGCCACCCCTTTTTCACCTTGCGAGCCGGTTGCCCCTGTAGGTCCAACCGGACCTGCTATGCCCTTAGCACCAGTAGCCCCTTTCAGACCTGCAGGTCCAGCAATGCCTTGAGCGCCAGTAGCCCCTTTCGGTCCTGCAGGCCCAGCAACGCCCTGAGAGCCAGTGGCACCTTTCGGGCCAGCCGGTCCCTGAGGACCCGGAACTAATTCAATGCTGCTGATTTTTGACTCCAGGGATTCCACCTTTACTGCAAGTTGCTGCAGGATTTCCTTGAGTTCATCAATTTCCTTGTCTTCTGCTCTGGATTCAGCCTGTTTTGATTTTTTAGATGACATAGTCTTATCCTCTCATTCGCGGTTTATCATTATATAAGTTATCTCAGCCCATCATCAGATGACGATGGTTGAACAGGAGCACTACATACGATGTTCCTGAATATTGGTGTTCATAAATCCAACAGTTTGTGTTAGCTATAACAAGTCTTGCAAACGTTTTATACTGGTTGCCAGTTCTGGCCATTCCACTAGTGATTGCGCTCGCTTAGTGGATACTACAATGCGTTTACGTTGTTTTTTTTCCGGCCAATCGGCGGATAAGGGGTTATTTACACGCATAAGGTATAAAGTTAACTCCGCCTTTTCCCCGTGGCTCATAATTTTAAAACAAAACTTTAAATCCTTATTAAGCTTACCGGTCAAACCGGCTTCTTCATAGGCTTCCTGCAAAGCAGATTCTCGTTTTGTTTTATTAGGTACTCTATTACCTTTCGGCACAATCCACTGATGACTGATTCGACTGGTGATTAGAATAATTTTTATTTTGCCTGATTGATAAAAATAAGGTAGCACACCATATTGTTTTATTAGAACACCCATTAGCTAGCGCCCTATGAACAGGGTAATTGCTAGTTCAGTTAGTTTGTCTACGCTCATGGACCGGGTTAACACTCTTGACTTTGAAGTGGCCGTTGCCTGCGAGGTGCGCCTTGTTGTGCAATATAACGGAGCACTGAATCCGGCGTTATCATTTTGAAAGGACACTAGTTTTAATATCTTGAGGGTTCATCGCCAAAGCTTTGTTTTTATAACATTTATCAACCGTCACTTCACGACCAAACCAGTCTGCCGGTGCAAAATTATCGGCTTCTTCTAAAGACGAAAATTCCACCTCAACCAGCATTAAAGATTCAAGCGCTCCTAAAAAAACATCCAGTTCATAAGTTTGCTGCGTTTCCAGCTTGCCTTCCCAGCGATTTTTTTCAATCCGTTTACCCTGGGTTTCCGGCCATAAGGTATCAAATTGATGCTGGTCAATAGACGTTTCACGTTCAGCCCGGACCATACCAGAGCCAGATTTTACGGTGATGAAATATTGATCATCTTTGCGTCTTAACCTCACTTCAATCGAATCGTTTGAATCAGTAAGGTAACCTTGATGAATATACATTTTTTGAGCATTACCCAGGTCCGGCAAGGTTTTTACCAGGAACTTACGCTCGATTTCTATATGCTGATCAGTCATTATCGTAGTGTGGTTTAAAGCCTTGCCTGAAGTTCATTCCATAGTGAGTGATACGCCTTTGCTGCCGGCTTGTTCCGAGAAAATGTCGTTACCGGTGCTCGATGTATTCCCATTTTTTCGACATCACTGGAAAAAGGTACAGTTGTCTCAAGGAATGTTTTTTTGTATCGGCTATGTAATTGATCCATGGTATCTGTATGGAGTTTTTTCTGGCGCTGAACCATAGAGAAAAAGGGAATCAATTTTTTCTTGCCCAGTTTGTGTTGTTTGAAAAAATCGAGTAACTGCTCAAAAGTTCGAACAGTTAAGGTAGAAGGTATTACTGGAATCACGATGTGATCGGCTGCCTTGAAGACGCTTTCAGACAGGGAAGAAATATTAGGTGGACAGTCCAGTAAAATTACATCGTAGTCATTATCCACCAATTTCAATGCTTTTTTAAGCCTTGATCGACTGTTTTTCATGCGCGATAAAAAAATATCGAAATCACGAAATGTCATATTAGCCGGCAGAATATCAAGATTTTCATAATCACTGCCTCTTATAGCCTGGGTGAAACGTTTGACGTCGTTAAAAAAAGTTTCGTTTTTAAGTTTTTTAGAGGGTTTGACTCTAAAGTAAAATCCGGATGCGCCCTGCGGATCAAGATCACATAACAGAGTGCGATGGCCTGCCTGGGCCAGTTCATAAGCAAGGTTTACTGAAGTAGCTGTTTTACCTACGCCACCCTTGTTGCTGTAACAAGCTATAATTTTCATTTTCGGCCCTCAAGTATTAAATAATTTCTGGAATTGCTGTTGTGTTGTCAGGCTGTCAAAAAGTTCAAAATTTGAAATAACCTTAGCACGTTCTGCGAGCTGTTTCTGATACAACATGGCAATCAGAGCGCCAACACTTTTAGCAATGCTCAGATTCTGTTTGCTGTCTTTGGAAGTATGCTCTGTTATAAATGTCTGCAGAGATTCTTGCTGGACCGAATAATCATTAAATAAACCTAAATTATCCTGCAGCACTTTTAATGCCTTGATTAAATCTTTAATGGTTTTGGCGGGAAACATGGGGCTGAAAAACTCCATTAGATATCGTAATTTTTTACAGTGGATGCGCAGCTCGTGCACTTCTGTATCTGGAGTTGTCGAGTCTATAGCTCGAGCGATTTTACAAACCTTACGGTAACGCTTCCAGATTAATTCACGGGCATAAAGATAAGCGGTACGATCGGCATTAGGGCCTTCCTGTAAATCAGCTGTTCCACTAAACAGGATCAATAAACTGTTAATAGATTTGTTATAAGCAGCACTTTTTAAGTGTTTTGATATCTTTTTAACCTGATCATTGCGTTCTTTTTCAAATAAATTGAACATAATGGTCAGGCCATCGTGTAAAGATTCAGGTAACAGCCCAAAGAAATTATCCCGATCCAGTAAATACACATCCAGGTCTCTTAATCGACCTGTAGGAGACATTAACTCTGAAAAAGCACTCTTTAGTGTTTGTGTTTGTTCATCATTATAAATTCCTTTAAACAGACTGATAACAGATCTTACCTTGCGTAATAAAACTCGGTAGTCATGCAGGAATTCAGTGTCTTCATCACTAATAATACCAGGCTCATTCAAACGGGCTATTTCGATATGGATTCGAATAATGTCATTTGCTACCTGGAAAGCCAGTTCGTCCTGCGTTATGTCGATGACGGGTTTGGCGGTATACGGCTGATAGTCAGGTATGAGTCGTGTATACATACTGGTAATATCATGCTCTTCTTTATAACCCAGCTCGATTATTTTGTGCTTCAATAACTCAAATGCACTATCGTAACCACGCAAAGCCTGTAATGTCGCCTGTGTCATTCCGCTATCTGTCGCATTAACCCGAAAGGTTCGCAAATGAACCCTGGCATGAGTTTTTTTCTCGCTGTCCACAGCGTTAACCAGAGTATCACTAAATGTTCCGTGACCTACAACCCGGATGCGGCGTAGTGGAGAAACACAGCTTAATGCTTCTTTTACCGTCCCTGCGCTTTGCTCAGCAAGAAACCCATCAGCTTTGACGGCTGGTTGACTAAGCATGGTTCCATCTGCCTGTAATAGTAACAGCTCTTTATCGGTATAAATTAACGCCTGTCCTGACTGACGAATCGACTGGTCGAAACAGTCAAGTAATTGAAACGGGGTAGTGTTTTCAGACTGATGGTATTCAAGTGTAAGGTTACCCAGTTTTTCTCCCAAACTGTTATCCGGTATGTCGCCTTCAAGGGTAAAATTCATGTTTTCTGGTTTGCTCATTTGGTTTTTATTTTTGCCTCATCTAAGTATTTCCTGACCAGTTCTTCAATGATTTTCTGGACGCTGGTATCATTCTCTATTGCAATAATTTTCAGTGCTTTTAGCGTTTTATTATCGAGCCGAAGAGAGGTGTTTTTTTTACCAGTTTTACCTGCCCCGAGAGGATTGTCATTTTGTTTTGACATGAAATTGAACGCTCATGAATGATATTATGACGTCATTATGTCATGCTATCATGTGTGGTTCAAGTAGTCAGTCTTACCAGCAACTATAAAAAGGTTCCAGGTTGATGCGAGGGCAAACTTATATAAGTTATATAACTTATATAAGTTTGGTTATATTTTTAAATTCTTTTTCTCAATTTTTGTGCGATTCAGCTCCTTTTAAATTAGAAAATTTGACCTGCATTTCCTGTAACCTTTATAAATACATGATTTGTCTATCTTTTATCGTACATTTCAAGAGCTTATGCAGCTCTCGAAACAACTTCTATTTCCAATTTCTTAAGTTTATTTTGATAAAATCAACAACGTTAATTGATTCAAGTCATGACTTGTAAAGTCAATTTCAGTTAGAGTCTTCATATTGTAATAAACCTGAAACAAATTATAAAAATAAACCATGAGTTTTATTTGTGAGTCTTATCATTTCCTCTCGATTTCCATCTCTTTTCCACCAACAAAATTATTTCAATTAAAAAAATAGGAAGGTATGAAAATGTCAATGTTTAGCTTTTTTCAAGAAATGGAGGATGCCGCGGAATCCTCCAGTAAGGCGGACTTTATCAAATTTGGTATCGTCATCATATTCATGATAGCGGTAATGATTCTAAGTTTTAACTCTATGGGGGAGTTACCAACTAATATATTCCTGGTTGTAGCCGCTCTTTTTGGTGCCTATATGGCAATGAATATTGGTGCAAATGATGTTGCCAACAATGTTGGCCCGGCAGTCGGTTCTAAAGCCCTGACACTGGGTGGTGCAATCGTTATCGCGGGTATATTTGAGGCTGGTGGTGCTTTTATCGCTGGTGGTGATGTTGTTGGTACTATCAAAAAAGGCATTATAGATATTAATGCTTTCCATGGTGATGCTAATAGTTTTATATGGGCAATGATGGCTGCACTGCTTGCTGCAGGTTTATGGTTAAACCTGGCAACAAAATTTAAAGCCCCTGTTTCTACTACTCATGCCATAGTAGGTGGCGTAATGGGCGCCGGTATTGCGGCAGGCGGATTTGCTATCGTTTCCTGGGGAACGATGGGTAAAATCGCTTCTTCATGGGTTATATCTCCTGTATTGGGCGGAATAATTGCTGCACTATTTTTATATTCTATTAAGAAATCCATGGTTTTTAAGGACGATAAAGTAAGCGCGGGTAAATTCTGGGTACCAGTTTATGTTGCTATAATGACCTGGGCATTTGCGACTTATCTCACCTTAAAAGGTCTTAAAAAAATATGGCCGCAAATTGTAGATATTCTGCCATTTTTGCCAGATGAGAAGAAACCGAGTTTTATGGTCGCTTCTATTATTGGTTTGGTACTTGCGGTGATAGTTTTTGTGGTGGTTAAAAATAGTGTGTCAAAAAGGCAAAATTTAAGTAATGATAGAGCCAGTATCAATACTTTATTTACTGTGCCACTTATCTTTGCTGCTGCACTGCTGAGTTTCGCACATGGCGCAAATGATGTCGCCAATGCGATTGGGCCGTTGGCTGCGATTAGTGATGCCGTCAACTCCGGTGGTATTTCAACGAAGGCTTCTATTCCGATTTGGGTTATGGCTGTAGGTGCACTGGGTATTGTTGTTGGTCTTGCCTTATATGGTCCAAAGTTGATTAAAACTGTTGGTTCTGAAATAACAGAACTTGATCAGATGAGAGCCTTTTCTATCGCTATGGCTGCTGCTATCACGGTTATTATTGCCAGTCAGTTAGGTTTGCCGGTTAGTTCAACTCATATTGCCATTGGTGGTATCTTTGGTGTTGGTTTCTTACGGGAATACTTACAGGATCATAAAGAAGTTATCAAACTGGATGAAGAAGAAAAGAAACTGGTTAAGGAAGAAAACAAGCTGGAACAATACAAGGAAAATCTTCAGGAGTTATTAGACCTGGATGAAGAAAAGAAAGATAAAAAAGTTTATAAGCAAATCGGTAAGCTTTATGAAATGGTCGAGAGTGAAGAGAAAATTCTGGAAGAAGAAGCTCGTATTGTTGAATCGTTACATCGTAAACAATATGTAAAAAGAGATGCGTTTAAAAAGATAATAATGGCATGGATTATTACTGTACCCGTTGCAGCTATTCTTTCTGCGAGTATTTATTACATGATTCGAGGTATGATGCTTTAATCTTTAAGTCACACCAGACTTTTTAAATCAGGGAGCGTTACCCATTTTGACAGGGTATCGCTCTTTGGTTATTTCTTACAAATAAGATATTTCTGACTGCTATTCATACCACTGTAGTTTCAGACTTTCACTCCGCTTACAAATGACAAGCTACAGGCAATATGCCGTACAGTCGATAAATCCATTCTTTACATCCTGCAATTTTGTACTGTTTTAATTTGTTCTTTCGCCATACAGAACAATTGATATACGACATTTTTAGTACGGAATAAAATGGCTGCTTATGTAATTCCGGACGGGTATTAAAACGATAATTGTTTTTTTACTTCCTTATAAGCTATATGACGGACATCTTTTCCATGCTTTAGAAATAGAACATATTCACAGATATTGATTGCGTGATCACCGACTCGTTCCAGTGCTCTGGCACACCAGGATACACGTAAGGCATTTTTAATAGTTCTGGGGTCTTCCATCATCAGGGTAATTAACTGTCGCATCAGAGCTTCGTATTCGTCATTCACTTTTTTATTCTTTTTAATTGTCTTTAAAGCGACTGCGTCATCAAGCCTGGCAAAGGAGTTCAACGCATTGCCCAGCATCTTACTCACCAGCTTTCCAAGGTGTTCTAATTTGGCATACTGAGTTGAGGTTGAACCCTCATCTATTAACTCGAGTTCAAAACGTCCCAGCTTTTCAGCCTGGTCACCGATGCGCTCCAGGTCCGTGATGGTTTTTATTATAGCTACAATCAGACGTAGATCGCTGGCTGCGGGCTGACGGCGAGCTAGAATTTCAACACATTGACTATCAATCTCGACTTCCATGGCATTAATCTTGTAATCTTCACTGGAAACCTGTTGAGCAATCGCAGAGTCAGATTCCATTAATGCCAATATGCCATTATTTAACTGGGTTTCCACCAGTCCACCCATGGTTAGCACCTTGTTTCTAATATCTTCCAGTTCGTTATCAAATCGTTTTGATATGTGACCGCCTAACGGTGTTTCATTATTCATCATGCATGTCCAATAAAAAATTCCATAAGTATTACAAATTTTAGCCGAATTTACCGGTAATGTAGTTTTCAGTGAGTTGATGACGAGGGTTAGTAAATATCTGGCTGGTTTCACCCACTTCGATGATCTTTCCTAAATGAAAATAGGCGGTGCGTTGAGAGACACGCGCCGCCTGTTGCATCGAATGCGTGACAATAGCAATGGTGAAATTTTCACGTAATTCATCAATCAACTCTTCGATGATGGCTGTTGCGATAGGATCCAGTGCCGAGGCAGGTTCATCCATTAGAATAACTTCTGGGCTGACGGCAATAGTTCGAGCAATACAGAGCCTCTGTTGCTGGCCACCTGAGAGGCCGGTTCCCGGTTCGTTAAGACGATCTTTGACCTCTTTAAAAAGACCGGCTTTTTCCAGGCTGGTGATAACTATTTCATCAAGCTCTGAATTAGTTCTGGCTAAACCGTGCAGACGGGGTCCATAGGCGACATTGTCATATATCGATTTGGGGAACGGGTTGGGTTTCTGGAATACCATACCAACTCTGGCCCGTAATAAAACAGGATCCATTTTTTTACTGTAAATGTCTTCATTATCCAGTAAAAAGTCACCAGTAACACGACAGTTAGAAATGGTGTCATTCATTCGATTGAGGGTCCTCAGATAGGTAGATTTTCCACATCCGGAGGGGCCAATTAATGCAATTACTTCGTTATGATCTATATCCAGCGATACATCAAAAATAGCCTGTTTTTCACCGTAATAAACATTTACATTTCGGGTAGTAAACTTGGCGTTTTCAAGAATATTTTCGCCTATTGTGATGTGCTGGCTGTGTTCGCTACTTTCACTGGTAGCATCGTTTGTAATATCTTCTTGCATGGAATTCGGTTTCGCTCGAAAAGACTGTGAGAGTGTTGCAGTAGTATTGGTTGACATAACAATTACCAGCGTCTTTCAAAATGTTTACGTAAAAAGATAGCCAGTGTGTTCATAATAGCCAAAAAGGCTAATAAAACCAGAATTGTCGCAGCTGTTAAGGCTGTGAACGCACGTTCCGGGCTATCGGACCAGAGATAAATTTGAACTGGTAAAACGGTCGCTGAATCGACAACACCACCAGGTACATCGACAATAAAAGCTACCATACCGATCATCAGCAGCGGTGCTGTTTCACCTAAAGCCTGGGCCATACCGATTATAGTGCCGGTTAAAATTCCCGGCATCGCCAGTGGCAATACATGGTGAAATACCGTTTGCATGTGAGATGCTCCAATACCTAAAGCGGCTTCCTTGATGGAAGGTGGAACTGACTTTATGGCTGCACGGCTGGAAATGATAATTGTCGGTAGAGTCATTAACGATAAAACCAGGCCACCAACCAGAGGAACAGAACGTGGCATACCAAAGAAATTAATAAAAACGGACAGTCCTAACAAACCAAATACGATGGAAGGGACGGCTGCCAGGTTATTGATGTTGATCTCAATAAAGTCAGTGATTTTATTTTGCGGTGCAAATTCTTCAAGATAAACGGCTGCGCCTATGCCCACAGGCAGCGAGATTAACAGTGTGACCAATAGAGTCCAGAAAGAACCTAGCAGGGCACCTTTGATACCAGCCTGTTCGGGTTCTCTTGAATCACTTGCAGTAAAAAAGGTGGTATTAAAGCTGGTTCGAATACGTTGCTGCTGAATTAGAGAATCTATAAACTCTACTTGCCTGTCGCTGACTCGACTAATTTTAGTTTGCAGTTTATAAAAAGTATCGATGTCATCATCGGCTTTTAACCAGATTGACAGTACTGGAATTTCCGAATTAGAACTTATTAACTCGGGATTCTTCATTATGTATTCACGCAGAGAAAATTCTGCACCACTGGATACCAGTTTATATAATTGCTTCCTGTCGTTGCGTTTGCTCACCTGTGGATATAGCTGGCTTAGTGATTTTTTGATCAATCCGTCATAATTAATCGCTGACAAAGTGTCTTTATTAATGGTCGCGTCAGTGGATAGTTCCAGAGTTTCTCTATCGAGAGGTATATCCAGTAAGATTTGTGTACTTTGAAAGGCTGGCATCGCTTTAATGATGATATCCAGCAATAGTAGGGTCAGGAATACAAAGCCGGTTAAAACAGCCAGTCTACCGTACCACTGGAAACGTTTTTCCTTCGCGTAACGTTTTTTCAATCCGTGTTTAACGATGTCTGTATTATTCATATTGTTCCCGGTATTTTCTAACGATATGCAGTGCAATGACATTGAGAATCAATGTGGTGAGGAAGAGCATTAAACCCAGTGCAAAAGCAGCGAGGGTCTTAGGGCTGTCGAATTCCTGATCTCCAGTCAACAGGGTGACTATCTGAACGGTTACTGTGGTTACTGCATCTAGCGGATTTGCAGTCATTTTAGCGGCCATGCCGGCGGCCATAACCACTATCATCGTTTCACCAATCGCTCTGGATGCTGCTAATAACACGCCACCGACTATGCCGGGTAAAGCTGCAGGTATAATGACCTGCTTGATGGTTTCTGATTTGGTAGCTCCGAGACCCAGTGAGCCATCTCGCATAGACTGCGGGACAGCGGTAATAACATCATCTGAAAGTGATGACACAAACGGAATAATCATGACTCCCATGACTATACCAGCTGCCAGTGCAGATTCTGAAGCGACGCTAAGTCCAATCGATTCACCAACATTACGAATAAACGGTGCAACGCTGAGAGCAGCAAAAAAACCGTAAACGACTGTTGGAATGCCTGCCAGCAATTCCAGTGCTGGTTTAGCAATGGAGCGGAATCTTGCGCTGGCATATTCGGATAAATAAATAGCTGACAGTAATCCAATGGGAACGGCAATTAACATGGCGATAGCTGATATCAGCATGGTGCCGACAAATAAGGGTATTGCGCCAAACGAACCGGATGATCCAACCTGGTCGGAACGGATAGCTGTTTGTGGGCTCCAGCTAGTACCAAACATAAAATCAGTAAATGGAATAGACTCGAAAAAGCGTAAAGCTTCAAAAAGTACTGATAAAACTATCCCCACGGTGGTAAATATCGCGACAGCAGAGCACAGTGCAAGAAAACCCTTAACAACTTTTTCAACACCGACCCTGGCGTGGCTGTTGAGCAATTTTTTTGTTAGACCAAAAATGATGCCGGACAGACTGAGTAATAAAACCAGGATGGTAAGAATTATGCGGCTTTTTTTCTCGGCGTCATTAAAGCTAAGTATTGCTTTTTGTATGACCGGGTCATCACTGGCTTCTCCGTTGGCGATAGCCAGGTCGATAGTATTGATATATAGACTGAGAGAATCTTCGCCCTTGATAGTAATGGATTCTGGCAGACTTTGTATAATCTGTTGATGTAAATAGGCTGGTTGAAAAATCATCCATGACAGGATTAACACTAACGCGGGAATACCACTCCAGAGAGCGGTTAATACACCGTAATGTTTAGGCAGAGATTTCAGCTTTGAACTCGCCCCATGGATATAAGCACGCTGCCTGGCGGTAATAAATGCGATCACGCTGAGACCTGTAATCAGCAGAAGTAGGGCAGAACTATTCATTTAGACAAAAAACTCTAAGTTTTAAATGGAAAGAATGTTAACGGTATACATAAGTTTAAACCAGAAAAACTCCCGCAATCACCGGGAGTTCTGGTTTTATGGTTGTAAAAATTGAGTTACATCGTAAACTTTTTACCCTTTATGATGCTCTGACGTAATGCTGAACGATCTGTAGCAGATAATGGAATTAGACCTTTGTCCAGCAGATAACCGTCATCACCCATAGCTTCTTCGTCTGTAAACTCTTGCAGATATTCCTTCATACCAGGAATTGAACTGATGTGAGCATTCTTTACATAGAAGAATAAAGGGCGTGAAATCGGATAAGATCCATCAGAGATCGTTGCAAATTCTGGTGACTTTCCTTCAACCAGTGAGCCCTGTACTTTGTCGTCGTTCTGTTCGAGGAATGAAAATCCAAAAATACCGAGGGCATTAGGGTTTTTTTCCAGCTTTTGGACGATCAGGTTATCATTTTCACCTGCTTCAATATAAGGGCCGTCTTCGCGAACTGTATGACAAACGGTTTTATAAGCTTTTTTGTCTGTTTTCTTCATGGCTTTAATCCAGTTGAACTCCTTACAACCGCCTTCCATTGCCAGTTCTGCAAATGCATCACGTGTACCTGATGTAGGAGGTGGTCCTATGACTTCAATTTCCATATCAGGTAACGAACTGTTAACCTGTTTCCATGTTTTATAAGGGTTTTCTAGCAGAGTTTTACTGCCATCAGGGTTAGGCACTTTTTTTGCCAGAGCCAGGAATAAATCCTTACGAGTCAGTGAAAAATTTTGAGCTTTGATCGAGTTTGCAATGGCAATTCCATCGTAACCGATCTGTACTTCGGTAATATCGGTGACGCCGTTTTTCTGACAGGTATCATATTCAGATTTCTTTATGGCACGTGATGCATTGGTTATATCAGGAGTATCCAGACCAACGCCAGCGCAGAATAATTTCATACCACCACCAGAACCGGTAGATTCAATTTTAGGTGTATTGAAGTTTGTTTTTTTACCGAATTTTTCTGCTACGACGGTAGCAAAAGGATATACCGTTGAAGAACCAACGATATTGATGGTATCTCTACCGGCTGCCTGAGACTGTAAAGTCATTAAGCTGGTAGTTATGGCAGCTGCCAATACTAATTTTTTCATAATTACTCCTCAGAGTGTTTAACGTCACATAAAATAATTAGACGTAGTATGAAGTTGATGTATGACATATGTATTACAAAAATAGATATCACTAACTGGAGCAAAACCGAGCTTATAAACGTTGCGAGAGTTACCGTAGGGATGGTTAACCGGCAACTTAATGAAAAAAATCGTCAGGTATTATTTTGAACAGTAAAGCTGGTGTAAGGGGCGAATATCAGTGATGAGACGTTTAGCAAAAATATCATACTATTAGATTCTGTACTTATTAACAGGTTTAAGATATATCGACATTTCTTTTTTATGGCGATCCATTCTGGGATCAGCAATTGATTCAATCTGTGAAATGCTATGAATATACTGTTGTGGAAAATTATTTTCCATAGCTCCCCTCATGACATGTTCTTTGTACCAGTGAAAAGGTTGTATAGAGGGGTCTGTATCAGTGGCAAAATATGTGAAGGCCTGTATGGCGTTATTGTCCCCAGTATTAACTGTAACCGTTTTCTGCTCATAACCGTGATGTAAGCCTTCCACACGATCAAGAACGATTTTTTCAGAGTCAGAGATATTATACACCACCCCGGTTACTATATTGTCCCTATAGCCTGTTTCAAAAGCATCACATTTACCGGTGCCATCTTTGCTTCCGACTTTATGGAATTTTAATTGATGATTTGACAGGGTGGCTACAGTAATAAACTTTGCGGCAGGGACTCGACTCAATATCCTTTTACTGGACATGTTTGAGCCGTAGGAGAAATAGAACATTTTTTATGCTTCGGGTGATGTGAAGCAGGTATCCAGATCTTTTAAAATTCCGTTTTCAACGCTATAAATCCAGCCGTGAATAGAAAGATCTTTTCCCTGTTTCCAGGCGTTCTGCACGATGGTTGTGTTACAGATGTTCTGAACCTGTTCTTTTACATTTAATTCGCACAGTAAATTTAACTGCTGGTCATGATCCAGTCCCTGAAACTTTGGCTCATTGAATCGATAAACATCTTTGACATGGCGTAACCAGTTATCAATTAACCCGTGTTCATGATTTTCTAATGCTGCAGTTATACCGCCACAGCCATAATGGCCGCACACAATGATATGTTTTACTTCAAGGATATCAACGGCGTACTGAATAACTGACAGGCAATTGAGATCGGTATGTACGACCACATTGGCAATATTTCTATGTACAAATACTTCACCCGGTTGCAGGTTGGTAATCTGGTTGGCCGGAACCCTGCTATCTGAGCATCCAATCCATAAATATTCGGGAGCCTGCTGGTTAGATAACCTTGAAAAAAATTCAGGGTCCTTATCCGTCATGGAAGTTGCCCAGGCTATATTACTTTTTAATATTTGTTTTAAGGTTTTCAAATTTTACATGTCCACACGATGATTTTGGCATAGTAAGACCAAAATCATCGGGAAACAAGGCACAGCTGACTTTAATTATGGATACCAGTATTGATATATTTTATTCATTGTTTTACCGGTTTAACGAACTTTTACTTTGACCAGTTCTTCCCCGTCAGGATCAGTCACATGCACGGCGCAGGCTATGCAGGGGTCATAGCTGTGTATAGTGCGTAATATCTCTATTGGCTGTTTCGGGTCATGTAACTGATGGTTATCCATTAGAGCTGCCTCATAAGGACCGTTATTGCCTTCTGCATCTCTGGGTCCGGCATTCCATGTGGAGGGGACAACGGCCTGATAGTTGTCAATTTTTTTATCTTTAATAACAATGTAATGAGCTAATGCACCCCGTGGTGCTTCCATAAATCCGACACCTCGTGCTTCGGATGGCCAGCTGGATGGATCCCATTTTTCATTGTTATGTACACTTAAATCACCGGCCTTTATATTAATCATCAGGTTATCCAGCCAAGTGTGCATTTGATCTCCGATTAATTTCGTCTCCAGTGTGCGGGCCGCTGTTCTGCCCAGTGTGGAAAACAGGGCTTCCAGTGGAACATCCAGTTTAGCCAGTACCGAATTGGTCAGTTCCTTAGTGGGTTCATGGCCAGTGGCATATAACATCAATACGCGGGCCAGAGGTCCGACTTCCATCGGTTGCCCTTTCCAACGCGGAGATTTCATCCATGAATAACTCTTATCGACATCGAGATAATCATAAGGCGGTTTGGGGCCGGAGTAATTCAGGTTGGTTTCACCGTCATATGGATGCAGTCCGGATTCTTTACCCGTACTGTAGTCATACCATGAATGTGAGATAAATTCCTTGATCTGTTCCGGATCATTTAAATCCACAGGGTGGATTTTGCTCAGATCTCTATCGAGAATAGCTCCACTGGGAATAAAATAACTTGACGGGTCATCCATGCCTTTTTCCGGCATATCACCAAAAGTCATAAAGTTCCTGACTCCTGCGCCTCGTTTGAACCAGTCTTTGTAAAATCCAGCAATAGCTATGGTGTCAGGCACATATACATTATCTACAAAGTCCATCATTTTGGTGATGGTACTACGGATTTCCTGTAATCCCAGAATGTTAAGGGCGGTAGCGCCCATATCACTGCCGATGCCACTGATAGGAGAGGGTGAACCACCCACCAGAAAGTTGGGGTGCGGGTTTTTACCGCCAAAAATGGTATGAATTTTAACCACATCGCGTTGCCAGGATAAGGCTTCAAGATAATGGGCCACTGCCATCAGGTTAGCTTCAGGAGGTAGTTTATACGCCGGGTGCCCCCAGTATCCATTGGTAAAAATACCCAGCTGCCCGGAATCGACAAAGCTTTTAATTTTCTTTTTGACATCGGCAAAATAACCGGGTGAAGATTTCGGCCATTTAGATAAAGATTGTGCCAGTTCGGAAGTCGCTTTCGGGTCGGCATTGAGTGCAGAGACAACATCGACCCAGTCGAGCGCATGCAGGTGATAAAAATGCATCACATGATCATGCACATACTGGGCGGCAATCATTAGATTTCGAATAAGCTGTGCATTCGGTGGGATTTTATAGTCCAGTGCGTTTTCCACACTACGTACCGAAGCGATACCGTGTACCAGTGTACAAACTCCACAGATGCGTTGTGCATACGCCCAGGCATCACGAGGATCACGACCTTTCAGGATGGTTTCTATACCACGTACCATGGTGCCGGCACTGGAAGCTCCGATGATATTACCATTCGCATCAGTTTCAGCTTCGATACGTAAGTGACCCTCAATGCGGGTAATAGGGTCAACAACTACACGTTCGCTCATGATTTTTTCTCCTTCAACAGATGGTTGGCTACCAGTTCGGTGAGGCCTACTACTTCGACGTTCATATTATTGTTTTCAATGCCTTCTTCCAGAGTATTACGACAGGTTGCACACATGGTGACTACAGTCGTGACGTCAAGCTCTTCGATCTGGGTACGTTTACGGTTAAAAACTTTCGCCATTAGCGGTTCAGCTTTTTCGATGGTATTCATACCGCCACCGCCTCCGCAACACCAGTTACAGGCCATACTGTCTTTCATTTCAATAAAATTGGAAGACACCATGTTTAACAGGTTACGTTGTGGCTGGTTGACACCGCCACGCCGTGCAGCCTGACAGGGGTCATGGAAGGTAATTCGCTCTGATTCACAACCGGTAGTTTTCAGCTTGCCCTGTTCGCGCAGTTGATCCAGCACTTCAATAATATGAAATACCTTGAACGGGTAGGGACGACCAATGACATTCGGGCCTTCCCAGCGAATCGCCATGTAGGCATGACCACATTCCGGACTGATAACGTTCTTAATATTCAGTTCTTCTGCCGCCTGTACAATTCGATTAATCATCTGTGCTTCAATATCCGAGGCACCCATATGCATACCGGGATTTCCGGCCTCATGCGCCAACGTGCTGAAAGTCCATGTGACTCCAGCTTCCTTGAAGATGATCGCTAAAGAGGCAATGATTTCATTAAACTGCATAACTTCAGCCGACGATAATAACAACAGATAATCCACATCGGGTTTGTCGATATTGATGTCGATGCCGGTTTCTTTTTCTGCGGCTTTGACCATAGCTTCCAGTGTTTTCATCGGGAATCCCATGACACTGCCTTTTTCCAGGGTGCGAACTGCTGCTTCCTGCAATGATTTTGGAGCAAGTCCGGCAGCTGTTAATCCTTCCCGCATACGCCTGATCATATACACAATATCATTACCTACCGGGCACACCATACTACAGCGACCACAGGTAGTGCAGCTTTCAAAAGCCAGTTCCACGCAGTCTTCGAGGTCCTGTTGGGTGACCGGTTTACTCAGGCCGAGTGCCTTTTTGACTTTGCCAACCAGGGTGTATTCCTGTTCCCAGATTCTGCGCATCGGTTCAACACGTCTGATCGGGGTATATTTCGGATCACCGGTTTCGGTATGAAAAATACAGGCCTGTGCACAGATACCACAGTTGGTACAGCTGGAAAAATAAGCGGCGATGGGTGCATCGATGACTTCTTTTAAAGTATTAATGCCATTTTCAAATGATGTGCTCATGAGTGTATCCCCTTACGGCCGTTATTTGATCCGGTGTAGTAACGGG
>CALCSG010000164.1 GCA_937894085.1 uncultured Gammaproteobacteria bacterium
TTTTCGTGGCAGGATTTTACCATTTCATAGCATAGTTTGCTACACTACACTAGAGGATTTTTCACCACTAAGCTCACGGACGCCTACAAGGATGTAGGCAGGTAGAGCAACGCAGGAGCAGTTGCCGAGAACACGAAGGTAAAATATTGTAAGGTATAAGTTTTTCAAGACTCTGTAAATTATCCGACTACCTTCAAGTTTCTTGCCTTTCTTCGTGAGCTTCGTGTACTTCGTGGTGAAAATCTTTTGACTTTCTTAATTACGCTGAGTAGTTACGAAAACTTTACTTAATTATCCGATATTCAGCCGACCTGGCATGTGCTGTTAATCCTTCGCCATGAGCCAGTACGGAGGCAACCTTTCCCAGCTCCGAAGCGCCATCAGCTGAGCAACCAATCAGGCTTGAGCGTTTCTGGAAATCATACACCCCGAGTGGGGATGAAAAACGGGCAGTGCGTGAAGTGGGTAAAACATGATTCGGCCCGGCGCAATAGTCACCCAAAGCTTCAGCCGTATAACGTCCCATAAAAATTGCTCCGGCATGACGTATAGATTTTGCTACTTCCTGCGCATCTTCTACCGATAATTCCAGATGCTCGGGTGCAATGTAATTAGCCACTTCAATAGCTTCCTGCATATCCTGCACATGAATTAACGCGCCGCGTGAACTCAGTGACGTATGAATAATTCCCTTTCGAGGCATTTCTTCGAGTAATTTATCGATGCTTTTTTTAACCTGCTTAAGAAATTCAGCATCGGGTGAAACCAGGATAGATTGCGCATCCTCATCATGTTCCGCCTGCGAAAATAAATCCATCGCTATCCAGTCCGGGTCTGTTTTTCCATCACACACCACCAGTATTTCTGAAGGGCCTGCCACCATATCAATACCAACTGCTCCAAACACCATGCGTTTGGCCGTTGCCACATAGATATTTCCAGGTCCAACGATTTTATCCACCTGGGGAATAGTTTCGGTTCCATAAGCCAGTGCGCCAATGGCCTGCGCCCCACCAATCGTATAAACCTTATCTACACCTGATATATGTGCCGCAGCCAGTACAAGGTCATTCACCAGTCCGTTGGGTGTAGGCACCACCATGATTAATTCTTTTACACCAGCCACTTTAGCCGGTATCGCATTCATCAATACAGAAGAGGGGTATGCCGCTTTTCCACCCGGAACATACAGACCTGCTCTGTCCAGTGGAGTCACTTGCTGGCCTAGCACGGTACCGTCTTCTTCTGTGTATTCCCAGGAAGATATTTTCTGCTTTTCAGCGTATCGGGTTATGCGTTGCTGTGCCGTTTTAAGTGCCTGCTTCTGATCTTCTGGTAAGCCCCTGTAAGCAGCGTCCAGTGCCGCAGATGGCATTTCAAGTTCAGACATATCAGATACATGCAAACCATCGAAACGAGTGGTGAAATCTATAACCGCTGCGTCTCCCTGATGACGAACACTGGAAAGAATTTCACTAACGGTACTTAAAACCTGTTCATCAGAAACCGAATCCCAGGCTAGTAATTGTTCCATATCAGACCAGAAATTTTCATCCTGGCTAGATAACTGTTTAATTTCTATACTCATGATCTTTTAGTTACTCAGTGGTTTATTCAGGTACATTAACCGCTTTTTCAATTTTATCTATGACCAGCTTGATGGCCTTATTTTTCATCTTTAAAGAAGCCCGGTTTACGATTAATCGCGAGGTAATCTGCATGATAAAATCCTGCGGTACCAGACCATTAGCTTTTAAAGTATTACCGGTATCCACTAAATCCACAATCATATCTGCCAGTCCCACGATGGGTGCCAGTTCCATCGACCCATACAGTTTAATCAATTCTACCTGACGACCCAGTTGCATAAAATACTGGCGTGTAATACCGGTGTACTTGGTGGCCACCTTGAGTCGGCCTTTCGGTAACTCTTTATTGGCAAACCCGGCTGTCATTAATCTACACGGCGCAATATGCAAATCTACCCATTCATACAGACCCTGACCACCGTGTTCGAGTAAAACATCCTTACCGGCTATACCCATATCTGCTGCGCCATATTGCACGTAGGTAGGTACATCGGCAGAACGAATTAACACCAGGCTGATATTGTCGTGATTCGTTTCAAAGATTAATTTTCGGCTTTTTTCAAGATCATCAACAGGCCTGATTCCCGCACGTTCCAGTAACGGCAGGGTTTCTTTAAGAATTCGACCTTTTGCTAAAGCTATAGTGATTTTATCTGGCATAACGGTATGACTATTGTTTCTAAACTGTATTAAGTGTATGTCGGCTCAGGTATTAATCGGTAGTTCGACGAATACGGGCACCCAGGCAGGAAAGTTTTTCTTCAATATGATCATAACCACGATCAATATGATAAATCCGCTCTACTATGGTTTCACCTTCGGCCACTAATCCTGCCAGAATAAGGCTGGCCGATGCACGTAAATCGGTGGCCATAACTGGTGCTCCGTTAAGATTTTTGACGCCTTTGATAATAGCAGTATTGCCTTCAATGTGTATATTAGCCCCCATTCTGACTATTTCCTGAATATGCATAAAGCGATTTTCAAAGACTGTCTCGGTAACCGATCCGGTGCCGGAGGCTACTGCATTTAAAGCACAGAACTGAGCCTGCATATCCGTCGGGAATGCAGGATACGGTGCCGTTCTAATGTTCACGGATTTCGGCTTGCGACCTTCCATATCCAGTTCAATCCAGTCTTCACCGGTATCGATAATGGCACCCGCCTCTTCCAGTTTAGCCAGTACCGCATCCAGTAATGTCGGATCGGTATCTTTAACCAGTACTTTACCTCCAGTAATGGCAGCTGCCACCAGGTAAGTACCGGTTTCTATGCGATCAGGCAGGACTTTGTAATCACAGCCGGTAAGATTATCGACTCCCTGAATGATCAGGGTATCAGTGCCTGCACCTTTTATTTTTCCACCCATTGCAATAATGAAATTTGCCAGATCAACAACTTCTGGCTCTCTGGCTGCATTTTCAATAACGCTTTCACCATCGGCAAGGGCGGCGGCCATCATCAAATTTTCAGTTCCCGTGACAGAGACCTGATCCATAACGATTCGAGCGCCTTTTAAACGCTTACACTTGGCGCGGATATAACCTTCTTCAACTTTTATTTCTGCGCCCATCGCTTCCAGTCCCATCAGGTGTAAATTGACAGGACGTGCGCCGATTGCACAGCCACCGGGCAAACTAACTTCTGCAGTACCATATTTGGCCAGTAAAGGGCCGAGTACCAGAATCGAGGCACGCATGGTTTTTACCAGTTCGTAAGGAGCGAACGTATTTTCCAGAGTACTCGGATCCACTTCAATACTCATTTTTTCGCCAATGGTTATCTGTACACCCATTCGGCCAAGTAATTCCATGGTGGTAGTTACATCGTGTAAATGTGGGACATTCCTGACAATAACGGGGCCATCAGCAAGTAAAGTACCTGCCAATATCGGTAACACTGCATTCTTTGAACCGGATGCTCGAATAGTACCGGATATGGGAACACCACCATTGATAATCAGTTTATTCATAAGTTTACAGCCTGGAAAATCATAAATTCAAAGTAACAAACCTGTTTCTAATAGAACAGATAAACCGCGCATTGTAGCAGAAGCAATTAAAGATATGTTATCGCGAGTTTTTTCGCCCTTAAGCTTTTTCGTTAAGCAGATCTTCTAGCTGACTTAAACGGGCAATTTTCAGTAACGTAGGAGGCACATAAATAAATGAAATAGTTCTTTTATTCTTCAGCGCATTGCGTTTCAATTCAATTAACATAGCAAGTGCAGAGCTATCAACTTTAGTCACCTGGGTAAAATCTATTACCCACTTTTGCAGAGATTTACATTCCCGGGAAAATTGCTTCAAGGCATCCATCACTGTATTACAGGTTAATTCGCCTTTCACCTGAATATATTGATTACTATTATCGAAAGAAACTTCAACACTCATACTATCAGCTCTTTTCCTTGTTTCTATCCTGCAGAGTTTTTATCAAACCATCGACACCATTCGCTTTAATTTCCTGAGCGAAGCTGGAACGATAATTAGTAACCAGACTGATATTATCGATACTCAGATCATATACTTTCCACTTGCCTTCAGCTTCATACATTTCATAGTTAATGGGAATGGGGAAACCACCTTTCTGCTCGACTTCGGTACGAACAGTGACTTCCCCTTTATCCACAGCCCCTCGCATAGGCAGGAAAACAATCACTTCATCGGTATATTCAAGTAACGCCTTGGCATAAGTTCTCACCAGTAAATCACGAAAGGCTCTCACCAGTTTATCTTTTTGACCCACTTCAACCTGTCGTTTATAACGACCTAAAGCCAGATCCGTCATTCTGTCAAAATCAAAATTCTTTAATACCTTTTCATCAACCATCGAGTACAGCTTGGCTGGCGCTGTACTGTATTCCTGCTTATTTGATTTAATGGAGGCAAGTACTTCATCTGCAGTTTGTTTGATCAATAATTGAGGAGCAGAAACATCTGCCCATAGTGGTTGCAACAACAGACCGCTCAACAACATCAAAACTGATAATATGCGTATTTTTATTCTCATTCGTAAACTCCGCTTACACTGTTTAATTTGGACACGTGATTATTGTAGTCATTCACAATTTTCAGATATTCTGCATAAGCCAGAACATACGCCTGCATTGCCGTCAATATTTTGTCTGCATCTTCAAGACCTGCCTCAAAATCGGTATAACCGGCAATCATCCAACGACGTGCAGCTAGTGCACTATTTTTCATGGCCTGCATAGATTTATATTTGGATTGCACGTAATGATATTGTTCGCTCACCTGAAATGGAATACCTTTCCGTGCGAAAGAAGCTTTATGTACCAGCGCATCCAGTTCAGCCTGTTCCTGAGCCACACGAGCGGGTTGTGCACTGGCTTCCCATTGCCAGCTTAGACCAATCAAAGGCGATACAGCCGCATAATTAAAAGGGTCATAAATGTATGGATTATCAAGATGGTCACGACCCGGTGAATAGGCTGCTCCACCCGCAATACCAGCAAATATTATCGGCTTTTTACTGGCACGTTTAGCCTGCACCAGTGCTCTTCTGGCGGCTAACCCGGCTTCCACCTGTTTAAACTCTGCTCTATTCGACAGCGCAACTTCAATCCACTCATCCAGCGTTTGAGCCGGCAATTCAACCGCTATCAGGCGACTATCCTGTATCTCCAGCCGCTCATTACTATCCAGACCTGTCAACAGTTTGAGACCTTCCTCGGCAATTGCTTCCAGTGCTGAGTTATCAGCCAGTAAACTTTCAACCAGCCCAACTCCGGCTTCCAGTGCATACTGGTCTGATAACTTGGCTTTTCCATTCTCATCCGCTAACCAGCCTTTCACCAGATCCAGCGCTGATTGCAGGCGTTTTAGTGTATCTTCTAATAAAAAGCGCCCGTCCCTGGCCGCCAGAAAACCGTTATAAGCCCTTACCACATCCAGCTTGATGACTTCTTTTTCTAACGTGATATCCTGCTTTTTTATCAGGATATTATTGCGTGCAGCTTCTTCATAGCCTTCCAGTTGCCCAAAGGTGGTTAAAGGTTTAATGATGCTGAAAGTAAAGCTGCTCCACAGAGAAAAACCATCTTCAAACTCGAAGCTATCATCTCTGGGTTCGCAATTAGTAGAACAACTTTGCTCTCCATCGGTGTAGAAACCACCATCTACACCGGTGGTGATCGCCAGAAATGAATCTACAGAATAACGTAATCCGCCGGTTCCCTCGGCTTCCTGCAACAGGGCTTCAGCTTTACGCACATACGCTTTTTTCTCATCGATACGGGGATCTGCAGCCAGAGACATTTCGATGGCCTGCTGAAGATTCAAGGTTGTAACGGCCGTCACAGGCATTGTCGTAAAAAAGAGCAACATCATAAAAAATAAATTTTTCATGTCCCAGCCTTTACTTGTCTTTAGATTTACTAAACAAAAACTGACCGATTAACTGCTCCAGAACCATCGCTGACTGTGTATGCCTGATTTCTGATTGATTCTCCAGCAGTTTTATATCACCTCCCGGTTCCAGCCCAATATATTGCTCTCCTAATAGACCGGAAGTAAAAATACTGGCGATGGTATCGCGTGGAAACTGGCTGAATTTGTCTTCAATATTCATCACAACGACTGCCTCAAAGGTATTCGAGTCATAATCTATATCGGCTACCTGCCCTATCTTGACACCTGATACCTTAACGGCTGATTTCACTTTAAGACCACCAATATTAACAAAACGTGCACTCACCTGGTAAGAACCTTCACTGGTAAAACTGCCCAGATTACTGGCCTGCATGGCCAGCATAAATAACGCCGCCAAACCTATTCCGACAAATAAACCTACACTAATTTCGATACTTCGAAACATTTCATTTCCTCATTGATACATGATTGCAGTTAACACAAAATCCATCGCCAGCACAGCCAGCGAAGAATGCACGACGGTGCGGGTGGTCGCTCTGGCAACACCCTCCGACGTTGGTATACAGTCATAGCCTTCAAATACAGCTATCCAGCTAACGATAAAACCAAATACCACACTCTTGATAATGCCATTCATTACGTCGTCATAAAAATCGACCTTGGCCTGAATCTGTGACCAGAAAGCACCGGAATCTACACCCAGTAAATCCACGCCCACACTATAAGCACCCAGAATACCGACTGCACTGAAGATTGCAGCCAGTAAAGGCATTGAAATAAAGCCAGCCAGAAAACGTGGAGCGATGATACGGTGAACCGGGTCTACCGCCATCATTTCAAGCCCCGACAACTGTTCAGTTGCTTTCATCAAGCCGATTTCAGCGGTAAGTGCGGAACCCGCACGACCTGCAAATAGCAGCGCCGCAACGACTGGCCCTAATTCTCGAACCAGTGACAGGTCTACGATCATACCCAGTGTATCGGTAGCACCAAATGTAGTCAGTGTGTAATATAGTTGTAAGGCGAGTACCATACCCACAAATAATCCGGCTATCAGTGTAATAAAGAGCGTCTGAACGCCCACTGAATATACCTGCTGGACAACCAGTTGGAAACGTAAAAATAATTGCGGAATACCCGCCAGAATTTTACTCAAAAAGATGGTGCCACGCCCCAGGCGTGATACAGAATTAATCAAAGCTTTCATCGAATATCCTGTAAAAGCTGCTGTTCAATTGTGTCACCGGGATAATGAAATGGTACCGGGCCATCCGCCTGCCCATCAATAAACTGACGCACCCAGGGCGAATCAGAGTGTTTAATTTCTTCTTTTGTACCGGCTGCCACCACTTTACCCTGCGATATGATTTTTACATCATCAGCAATTGACAGGGTTTCATCGACATCATGAGAAACCACGATGCTGGTCAATTTTAACGCATTATTGGTATCACGAATCAGTTTTACTAACACCCCCAGTGAAATCGGATCCTGTCCGGTGAAGGGTTCATCATACATAATCATCATCGGATCCAGAGCCATTGCCCTTGCCAGTGCGACACGACGTGCCATACCGCCGGAAAGTTCGGATGGCATCAAGTGATGTGCAGAGCTTAAACCGACAGCCTGTAACTTAATTAATACCATACTACGGATCAGAGAATCACTCAGATTAGTATGTTCCCGTAACGGGTAAGCGATATTTTCAAACACGCTGAGATCAGTCAGTAATGCACCAGACTGGAATAACATGCCCATTTTCTGGCGTAATTTATACAGATCAGCACGCTTTAATTGATGCACATTTAAACCATCAACCATAATTTCACCGGCATCCGGTTTCAATTGGCCGCCGATCAACTTCAATAAAGTTGTTTTTCCGGTTCCACTGGGACCCATCACAGCAGTAATGCGGCCAGCATGAATATCCATATCAATGCCATCAAAGATCTTACTTCGACCGCGACTGAAATGCAGGTTTCGAATTTGTATGAGTGCTTGTGTCATAAATTTAAGTGCAAAAAAGTGGCGCGAGTCTAACAATATAGTGAACTGAACTCCATGCCCGATTACAAACTATCCGTTAACGGCAGATAAAAGCTAATACCCCATCAACTCAACCAGTGTACGCAATTCACTAAGCGTAGAATAGCGGGCTGTTCTCCCGTCTAACCAGAGCGTCAGCTTCTGTTGACTACTATTTTCCACCCAGAGTTCAATCCACTGTCGATATAACCGCAAATCATTACTATCCGGCAGTAATGCGATAGCTGATGACTGACTGTCATTATCAGGGGTCCAGATAGTCGAAAGAGAAACAACGCGCTCAGAATCACAGATTGTAGCGCCGCTTAATAACGTTTTGTTAGCACTATTTTGTGA
>CALCSG010000165.1 GCA_937894085.1 uncultured Gammaproteobacteria bacterium
TCACTCCATCAAGTAGTATGAACATGAGGTCATCAATTATCGTGGACACGCTCATAGCTGAGCAAAAATGTACCCTGCCGCTTCAGTTAATTGATTCGATGTGGGACGTGTCTTATTAATTGATCCATGCGTGGAGTTGTCCTCTTTTACAAGTTCAAGACTGGCGTTTTCATAGAGTTCGAATCTAGTATTTGGCCACCCTTTACTTTTTACTGCCTTCAATAATAACAGCAGGTTTTGAGGGTTTCTTAGTAAATCAACAATGTCACGCTTTTGAGCCTCCTCTAGAAACTCGTCTCCGCCCTGCCCCTCGCCATTGGCATTTACAAAACCAACAATCTCTTGTTCACTCAGAGGCATTAACCGACCAATTATGGGATGTTGCTGCCATTTTTGGCTTATGATTCTCGTGTTTACAGTATCTTGCCAATCTGCCGACCTGCATGAAAGTATAAACGGAACTGTTTTTGGGAGCTTCGCCAAAATTCTATTAACGGGTATACCAGTTTCGTAGGCTGTTATTTCATCAATACCATCCACGATTACCATTTTCGATTGAGAATCGAATTCTAGAAGAGCATCAACAGTAGACGCGTTATAAATATGAACGCCAAATTTATCTCTGGCAAATCTTAATAGTTCACTTTTCCCCGACCCTGGCTCACCAAGTATTACTAGAGGAGCATTGATGGAAATGAACTTTACATCAGAGTATTCAAATTCTTCACCATGATGATTAGTAACGGAAATGCGGCGAGATATATATGTCATCCTAACTTTAAATAAATTGAATCTTAAGGGATAGCATACTATCTTACCTTACTACTACCCTAGGACATCGTTGAAATGCACCCAGACTCGAAATTGATGTCGACTGATGAAGAACTCGACGACCTTAGCTTCATAAATTCATTAACATTGTCTAATAACGAATAATGTATTTTCATTAATTTACAACGATTTATGAAAATTAACAGTCCTGAAAATAAAGTATAAAATCAACTTGTGTTAACACTCATTAACATAAGTTGACTAAATCTAACTGTTGTATCGAAGGCTTAAATCGTACTGTTCTTATAGACAATTAAAATCGTAAACTACTCTTAATGCCCTGGAATTTGGCAAGCGGACATTCATACCTTACTAGTAAACCCCCAGTAATGATCTGAATTTCTTTTAGCCACATAATCTGTTAGGTCAGCTATGTCAAATAAGCGGTCAGTCGCTTCAGCCTTCTCTATCTCTGGAATCGACCCGATTGCGGTCGTTCGTGGCATGTTTTCTGACAGGCAGTTCTGTGGCGAAAGCCGCCATTCAGTATTGTTTGATTACGCATTGAGCCAAAGCCTACAATCAGCAACCTGTAATAATTTGAAACCATATTTTATTTTTTTATGCTAAATTTCCGCATACCAATTAATCACAAGTTTAAGAGCATCAATATCCCTTATTTCTAAATACCAAACTTTATTTCCAGGTTTTAGTGTAGGAGTATTTTTTTCATTCAAGTTTGAGTTTCGTGACTGTTTTCTATCGTATGGCTGATTAGGATATTTTTCATTCTTTACTCTTACACCATCTAGCTCAGTATCGTATTTTTGCAGCCAGATATAAATGGCACCAGTCCTTTCTCTTTCTAACGCAATTTCCTTACCTCTTTTTGTCGAATATTTTGCGATATATTGATTTCGAACCTCAGTGAAGGGAAATGCAGTTTTTAGTTCATGTATTGCTTGTTCAGTCTTTATCATTTTTTTACCGTGTATTTTTAAGAGGCTTTTAGTATTAACGAGACCCAATCCCTCGCTATATATTTAATAGATTAATGAATAACCAATCCGCTTTCTATGACTGCTTTCTTAGCAAAAATTCCATACTTGGATCGGTCATGACTCTTTTCACCCAACCAATTTGGGATCAAGGCTCCTTGAGAAGCAAAATGTTCTACATGCACGACAACTATTCTACCATCGGTATAAGAAACATCATTAATCCATTTCCATTCACCAGGTCGAGCAAACTGATATAAGTTGTAGGACTCTTGAACATAATTCAACTTTGTACCAAGCCCAAACATAACAATTAATTTAGTTTTATTTGGAAGATTAGAGAGAAACTTGGTTGTGCAGTTGTTCGCTACCTTTTGCCCTAATGTAGTTTTGATAAATTTATCCAACATTCCACCACCGCTACCCTTCCATGTAGCAGTCTTTTCATGGAATCTTTCGACTGTACATCGAATAAATGAGCCAAAGTGTATTTCTCCATTTTTGTCAGCAATCGCTTTGTCGATAATTGAAGAATAGTTTTCGTTTTCTTTTACAGGTAAGACACCAATATGAGATAAAATTTTGCCTACATTCGTCCTACTCCCTTTGTAAGCAATTAAGTTGTGCTCAGTGTTAGCCAACGCTCCTTTCTGGGTTGGCCCCTTAGAGAACCCTAAAACGATGATTTCAGGTTCTATACTTCCCCATGATAAGGGGTTTGCGGTAATTCGCCATTCAGAAGAACCAGTGAGAGTTATATCAAAGTCCACTGTAGAAGTAGAAAAGCATTTACTGCAGTTTATACGACCATGCTTTGGTAATGTATTCATATTTACTCCCTAATATTGTTTAGTTATATTCAGTTGTTCTTATTTTTTCATTTTGATGCATTGCAGTAATAATTTTTTGTTCTTTACCGACTACTATAGTGATCCCGTCAAGCTTGTTGACTGCATGTCGGAGCTCCTGTAGTTCTTTTTCTGGGATGTAAGCAATTTCGCCACCTCCCTTTTGGTAGGTATATCTACCAAATACTTCAATAAGTTTTACTTGAATCTCAGATATTGCCCTTTCCTGCATTCTAGACCTGGCGTGCCTTGTTATTGAATGACGTGTTTTCTTTCGATTTGCCATTTCAGAGGCCCTCAGTTAGTGCTATAAGTGAGCGCTTTAAGTTGTTCAGGGAAGAAGATCCGCATAATTGCTTCCAATAAGTCTCCTCGTTCAACTTGATAGAAGTCAGCCATATGGAACACACAATCAAGAGAAAGGTTAAATACACCAGACTCGATTTGACTAAGTGCATCTGAACTAAGCACTGAAGGAATAGTTTCATTTTTATTATGGTTTAGCTTTTCCCGAATATCAGATAGAAAAGATCCAAGTTCGGTAGCAGATGAAATGGTAGAGAGGCTCTTTTTAGAATCACAAATAAATCGTGTTGGAGTATAACCTCTTCTAGAGCTTAACCATTTAACAGCTGAATTATTAGTAACATAGATCGTTCCTGATATTTTCACAGCATCGATTTCTTTAGCACTAATAGCATTTCTAACTGTACGCTGATCAACTCCAGCTAATAGAGAAAGCTTATTAAGCTCTACGTTAGCACCCGAATCGAGAGCAAACCGGCCATCACCCAGAGCTACAATATTATCCCATTTCTGACTCGGGCCATGATTTTCTGAAGTTACTAAAGACAAAATTTCTGCAGACCCAATTACTATTTCTGTTGCTCTATCTTCTCCACCGGTGCCTCCATACTCATGCAGTATGCCATCTATGGCGTAATCGTAGAGTTCACTTAATGATTTCCACGCCTGCAGCTCCTTAAGGCTCTTTCTTGCGATTTTAGTACCTTCTGGAGTCAGGAATTCATTTTCACTTACCCCGATCGTTTGTGTTAACAAACTGACTCCGAACTCATCTTCTATCAGAGTAAATACATCGACAACAGAATGTAGGAAGTCATTAAACATTTCGTCTTTATTTATTTTTTTGGCCATTTGGAGCTCCGCATATGAATATTACTTAGAAAACATCATGATACGCGGAATTACTCGCCCGTCAACCAATAAATGTCAATTTCAATGAAATATTCATTTATTATCATTTCTAAGAAATAAATTTACTTGATAGTTTGTGTATCCAAGGTTTTTCATGAGGGTTGTTTCAGACCAAAATTAGATGTGGAGTTAACCGTTACCAGTAAATGCCTAATAACTATTTTTACTACCATATGTTTTTAAACGTTTAAAAATGATATCAATGGTCAAATTGCGGAAGATTCGTTTATATTATTTGCGAATCACTGGAGTTGTAACCGAGATATACTGGAATGACCGGTTTGTCCATCAACTTGCCTGTAACATAGTCAACCGTGAACGGCAGGAGTTGATTACTTACGAGTCACTGCACAATAA